>NZ_JBSXOQ010000078.1:0-180465 GCF_056859495.1 Sphingobium sp. L-44
GTGTGACGTGTGGTAACTCCACCTTACCGATGAGCCCGGTGGCCACCGAGTTCGAAATCGCATGGGGTTGGGCATGCCCAACCCCATGCGATCACCTCAATCTACACCGGAAATTACACCACGAGCGCGGACGCTAACTTGAGCCGGGTAATTGTCCCCCTTCAGCGCACCTTGAAACTATATGTGCCGCTGACCGGCTGATGGTCATTGCCCATCACCGTCCATTGGAGATCATAGCTGCCGGTCGGCAGGGCGCGGGGCAGGGTGATGACCAGGCCCTTGCCGTCGGCGGCCGCGGCAGTGGTGAAGCCCTTGATCGGCATCGGCGGATGATCGGCCATGCCCGGCATGCCGGTCATGGTGAGCGTGATGCTGCTATGATCGGCCTGCAGCGCCTCGGAAAAGCCCAGGGTCAGCCGGGTCGGCTTGGCGACGCTGGCATTGGCGGCGGGACTGGCGGCAACGAGCTGCGGCCTGGCGAAGGCAGCGCCGGGCAGGGCGGTGAGGGCAAAGGCTGCGGCGATCAGGGATTTTTTGAACAGGGGCGGGCGGGGCATGGATGTCTCCGAAAAAATGCGCGTCTTGCAGGGGAATACGCATTGTCCTGTCGCATCCCTCACGGCCTAAGTTATTTTATTCGAGGGATGGGCCGGCCGGATGCGTATCGTCAGGCAGGACATGAAGGACGGGACGATGGACGATCTGGATGACATGCTGGCCGGGCTGCGCGACGCGCCGGCGGCGGCGCGCTTCGACGGGCTGGAGGCTGCGGTGATGCAGGGGCTGGACCGCCGCCGCGAACGCAGCGTCGCGCGGCGCAGCCTGATGCTGGCCGGCGTGATGGCGATCGGCATCGGCTGGATCGGCAGTAGCGTGCCCGCGCAGCCGGCGCAGGCGGCGCCCGGCCCGCTGCTGATCGGCATGTCCGACTATGCGCCCTCGCGCCTGCTGGAGCGATAGGCATGGGCAAACGCTATTGGCTGGTGGCGCTGGTCGCCTTTGCCGCGGCGCTGGCCGCCGTGCTGGTCGCACGCACCTGGCTCGCACCCGCGCCGCCGGTGGAGAATGAGGTGCATGCCCTGCTCCATGATCGGCTGACGCTGGATGCCGGCCAGAAGCAGCGCATCGCTGATCTGGAAGCCGCCTTCGCCCGGCGCAAGGCCGCGCTCGATGCGGAAATGCGCGCCGACAATCAGCGGTTGGCCGCCGCGATCGCCGCTGAACATGGCTATGGCCCGCGCGTCGCCCAGGCGGTCGACCGGTCGCACCAGGCAATGGGCGAATTGCAGAAGGAAACATTGAAGCACATCTTCGCGATGCGCGGCGTGCTGCGCCCCGATCAGGCCGCGCTGTTCGACGCGGCGGTGGTCAAGGCGCTGACCCAGCCCGTCGGGTGATAGCCGACGATCCCGATGATGCCACGCTGGCGGCGCAGGCGCTGGCCGGGCGGCAGGCGGCCTATGGCGCGCTGATGCGGCGGCACCGCGATGCCATCTATCGGCTGGCGCGCGGCCATGTCGGCGATGCCGACGCGGCAATGGACATCGTGCAGGAAAGCTTCGTCGCCGCCTTTGCCTCGCTCGCTCGCTATGATGGACGCCGGCCCTTTCGCGGCTGGATCGCGCGGATCACGATCAACAAATGCCATGACTGGGCGCGCCGCCGTGCCGTCCGTCGCTTCTTCAGCTTCGCCCGGCCGATCGAGGATGCGGCCCATGTCGCCGACGTGGCGCCCGATCCCGAACAGGCGGCCCAGTCCCGCGCCGGCGTCGCCCGGATCGAGGCGGCGGTAGCGGCGCTGCCGGTGGCGCTGCGCGAGGTGGTTTTGCTACGGGGGATCGAGGGCATGAGCCAGGCCGAGGTCGCGCAGATATTGGGCGTCACCGAAAAGGCGGTGGAAACCCGCCTCTATCGCGCCCGCAAGCAATTGCAGGAGATGTTGAGGGAAAGCGACGCGGCGCGCGTATAGAGGGGCATGATCGATCTGCCCTCCCTCCCTCTCGACCGCCGCAGCCTGATCCGGGGCGGCGCCGCGCTGGCGCTGGCACAGGCCTTGCCCGGCTGGGCCGCCACCGGCACACATGGCGTTGCCCAGGGCGCGCTGTCGGGCGAGACGATCGCGCTCGGCATTGGCGACGGGCATTTTGCGACCGGCGGCAGATCGGCGCATGGGATCAGCGTCAATGGCGGCACGCCCGCGCCGCTCATCCGCCTGCGCGAGGGTCAGAGTGTCAACATCGCCGTCACCAACCGGTTGAAGGAGGATAGCTCGATCCACTGGCACGGGCTGATCCTGCCCTTCCAGATGGATGGCGTGCCGGGCATCAGCTTTCCCGGCATCATGCCCGGTGAAACCTTCATTTATCGCTTTCCGGTGCGGCAGGCGGGCACCTACTGGTATCATAGCCATTCGGGCATGCAGGAGGCGATGGGCCTTTATGGGCCGATCATCATCGATCCCGCCGGCCCCGATCCGGTGGCCTATGACCGGGAGCATGTGATCCTGCTCGCCGACTGGAGCCCGGTCCATCCGCACAGGCTGCTGCAACGGCTCAAGCAGATGGGCGGCTATTACAACATGCAGCGCCAGACGCTGGCGGGGCTGCTGGCGGGGAAGGATCAGGGCCTCAAGGACCGGATCGACTGGGGCGCGATGCGCATGGACCCGACCGATATTTCCGACGTTACCGGCGCGACCTACAGCTATCTGGTGAACGGCATGGGCACGGCCGAGAACTGGACCGGCCTGTTCGCGCCGGGCGAGCGGGTGCGGCTGCGCATCATCAACGCGTCGGCGATGACCAATTTCAATGTTCGCCTGCCCGGCCTGTCGATGACCGTGGTCCAGTGCGACGGGCAGGATGTCCAGCCGGTCGAGACCGACGAGTTACAGATCGGCATTGCCGAAACCTATGATGTGATCGTCCAGCCCGGCGAGGCGAAGCCCTATGCGCTGATTGCAGAGGCGATCGACCGGTCGGGCCTGGTCCGCGCCACGCTGGCGCCGCAGATCGGCATGGTCGCGCCGGTGCCCGATCGGCGCGCCCGGCCGCTGCTGGGCATGAAGGACATGGGCATGGACATGGGCGGCATGGACATGGGCCATGGCGGCGTGATCGACCTCAGCCAGCCGGCCAATGACGCCATGACGGGGCATAGCATGAAGATGCGCGACAAGTCGGTCGCGCCGGGCGTGAAAATGGGGCCGGGCGTCGCCACCCTGTCGCCGATGCCGGCCGATCGCACCGTTGACCGGCCGACGGGGCTGGAGGATGTCGACCATCGGGTGCTGACCTATGCCGATCTGCGGTCGCTGACGCCGAACACGGACCTGCGCACGCCGACCCGGTCGCTCGACATCCATCTGACCGCGAACATGGAACGCTATATGTGGTCGTTCGATGGGGTGAAGCTGTCGGAAGGGGCCGAGCCGATCGCCTTCCGTCATATGGAACGGGTGCGCGTGACCCTGATCAACGACACGATGATGCCGCATCCCATCCATCTGCATGGTCATTTCTTCGAACTGGTGACCGGCGCGGCTGCGCATAATCCGCGCAAGCATACGGTGAATGTGCTGCCGGGCGGCAAGGTCAGTTTCGACTTCACCGCCGATGCGCTGGGCGACTGGGCCTTCCACTGCCATATGCTGATGCACATGCATGCCGGGATGATGCGGGTCGTGACGGTGCGCCATGGGGAGGATGCAGCATGAAGCTGATCGCGCTCCTGCTGCTCGCCGCCGCTGCGCCGGTGCAGGCCCAGACCATGGACCATGGCGCGATGGGCCACAGTATGCCCACCACCGATGCTGCGATCCCACAGGGCACGGCCCCGCCGGTGCCGACCGATCATGCCGCCGACGCGCTCTATGACCGCGCTGCCATGGCCCGCGCCCGCGCGGCGATGATCGCGGAAGGGGGCGGCATGACCTATTCGCAATGGATGCTCGATCGGCTGGAATATCGCGCCGGCAAGGGCGCGGATGGCTATGCTTGGGAAGGCGAGGGCTGGATCGGCGGCGACATCAACCGCTTCGCGGTCAAGAGCGAAGGCGAGGGGACGTTCGGCGGATCGCTCGAACGGGCCGAGGTTCAGGCGCTCTACAGCCGGGCGATCGACCCCTGGTTCAACCTGCAGGCGGGCGTGCGGCAGGATTTCGGCGAAGGGCCGGAGCGCAGCTATGCGGTGATCGGCATCGATGGCCTGGCGCCCTATTGGTTCGAGGTCGGGGCCGAAGCCTTTCTGTCGACCAGGGGCGACGCCCATCTGCGGCTGGAGGCGAGCTATGACCAGCGCATCATCCAGCGGCTGATCCTGCAGCCCGCCGCCGAGTTCAATCTGGCGGCGCAACATGTGCCCGAACTGGGGATCGGCGCCGGCCCGTCCGATATCGAGCTGGGGCTGCGGCTGCGCTACGAGATCGCTCGCGAATTCGCGCCCTATGTCGGCGTCAATTGGGAGCGCAAGCTGGGCGACACGGCCGATTATGCCCGTGCCGCCGGCGATAAGCCATCCGCCACCAGCCTGGTCATCGGCCTGCGCGCCTGGTTTTGAGACCGGCTTGCAGCCCGCCTGATATTCGATTATCGATCCCGCCGATCCTGCGCCGCACGGCATGGGATCATGATCGCGCCGGTGTCCCGAAAGGGGCTTAATAGGGAATGCGGTGCGGATGGCCCTCTCATGCAGGGTGTCGTCCAAATCCGCAGCTGTCCCTGCAACTGTAAGCGGTGAGCGCGATGCATATGTGCGGACGGCAGAATGACCGATCCGCCAGCCACTGGGCCGGACGCTAAATCCTGCGAGGCCTGGGAAGGCCGTGCATCAAGCGATGACCCGTGAGCCAGGAGACCTGCCGGCGTCTGGTCGCTCTTGCCTTGGTCCAGGGGATGGCCGCGGCACGGTAACTTCCGTCTGAGCGACGAACGAGCGGCTGGGGCCGCTGCGACGACGCGCGTCGGTTGCCCTTGGGCGCCCGGCCGGCGCGTGTGTCGGACGTTCGCGCGCGTGCCGCTCGTGAAGGTTGCCCCCGCCCGTCGAACGCGGCGCCGGATGGGGGAATAAATGAAGTCCATTATCGTTTCGCGGGCCGCCCTGGCCCTTTCGCTTGCCTTTGCCTCGCCGGCTCTGGCCGATGAGGCGGAGGGCGACAGCATCGTCGTCACCGGCACCAGCCTGGAAGAGACGCTGCCGCAGCAACTGTCGCGCTATGGCCATGCCATCGAGATCGTCACCGACACGCAGATCCGCGATGCCGCCGCGATCGACACCGCCCGCGCTCTGGAAGCGGTGCCGGGCCTGTTCATCCGGTCGCAGTCCGGGCCGTTCAGCTATGTCGACATTGCGCTGCAGGGTTCGCGCACCAAGGATGTGCTGTGGACGATGGACGGCATCCGCCTCAACAACCGCCTCTATGGCGGCACCTCGCCCAACGACACTATGGCCGCCAGCATGATCGAGCGGATCGAGGTGCTGAAAGGCGGCGAAAGCCTGTTCTACGGCACCCAGGCGGCGGCCGGTGTCATCAATGTCGTCACCCGCGACTTCAGCGATGATCTGGGCGGCCAAGTCAATGCCAGCCTCGACAGCTTTGCCGGCACTAGCCTGGATGGCTATGTTCGCGGCGCGATCGGCCAGCATCGCTTCGTGGTCTGGGCCAATCGCAGCCAGTCGGACGGCTATCGCCCTTATGACGTGATGCAGCCCAGCGCCACCGATCGCGCGCGCGGCTATGACCTCTGGTCGGCGGGCATCAAATATCAATATGATATCGCGCCGGACCTGCGCCTCAACGCGCTCTACCAGCATACCAAGGCCGATCTCGACAATATCAGCGCGACCCGGACCAAACAGAGCCGCAACGACCGCAACGAGGAAGTGGCCAGCCTGCGGCTCGACTATACCGGCGAGGATGGCGTGCAATTCTTCCTCAAGGGCTATTTCCACGACTGGAAGACTGCCTATGTCCAGATCCGCAACCCCGTGCCCGCGGGCCCGCCGCAGGTCATCTACCCGGCCGGCACCTTCTGGGGCTATCAGGATTATGGCGGCAGCGCGGTGGTGCAGCTCAACATGCTGCGCGGCATCGACACGCTGATCGGCTATGATTTCCAGAGCTTCAACGGCCGCGACGACGTCCTGCTGATCGCGCCGACCGATGAACAGGTCCATGCCGGCATCTTCCAGTTGCGCACCAATGACGAATTGTCGAGCAAGGGGCGGATCGCGGCGGGCCTGCGCTACAACAAGGCGAAGGGATCGGAAAAGACGATCTGGAACGTCTCGGGTCGCTATGATGTCAGCGACGCGCTGTTCGTGGAGGCCAATGGCGGCACCTCCTTCGTGCTGCCCGACGCCTCGCAGCTTTATGGCAATGATCCCTGTTGCGAGGTCGGCAACCCGAACCTGAAGCCCGAGGAGAGCCTGAACCTCAACGCCGCGCTGGGCGGCGCGCTGGCCGGCGGAGCGATCCGCTGGAAAGCGACCTATTTCAACCGGCGCATCACCGATCTGATCGACACGACCTATGATGATCCGGCCTTTCCCGACGGCACCTATATCAACGTTCGCGACAAGGTGCGGGCCGAAGGCGCCGAGCTGGAGCTGAATGCGGACCTGACCGGTGGCTGGGGCCTGTCGGCCAGCTACACCTGGTCGCGCGTCCGCAATCAGGGCAGTTCGGTGCAGCGCGATCGCAATCCGGAACAATATGGCCGCGCCGCGATCGTCTATGCGCCGGAAGCCAGCCGCTTCGGCGCCAATCTGTCGGCCAATTGGGTGGGCGATGTCTGGTCGACCGCATCGGGCTTTGGCCGGATGAACTATGGCAATTATGCCGTGGTCGATGCGGGTGCGCATCTGTGGCTGGACCAGGCGCGGCGCAACCGGTTCGGCGTCAATGTCGAGAATCTGTTCGACCGCGACTATGCCTCCACCGGCTATCGCTCGGCGGTCAGTGACGCAGGGGTATTGGATGGCAGCAACAGCCGCTTCCTCTACTTCTACCGGGGCGTGCCGCGCACGCTGCGGGTCAGCTATGGCCTGAGCTTCTGACCATGTTGCGGCCGGTCCTGCTGCTGCATCGCTGGCTGGGCATCATCATCGGCGCGGTCATGACGCTGTGGTGCCTGTCCGGCTTCGTGATGCTCTATGTCGACTATCCGCGCCTGACACCGGCCGCGCAGCTTGGGGGGCTCACGCCCCTCAAGCTGTCGGCCGGGCAGGCAGGGATGTTGCCCGACGCCATGATGCTGTCCGCCGCCCGGATCGAGATGATGGCGGGGCGGCCTGTGCTGCGGGTCACCCCCGCGCTCGATCCGACGCGCACCATCCCGCAGATGCGGGTCTCCGCCGGCACCCATGACTGGGCGTCGGGGAAACCGGTCGAGCAGGTCGATCCGCAAAATATCCACAGGATCGCGCGCGAATTCGGCCGCAACAGCGCCATTGCGGGCCCGCCAGAGCGGATCGCGCAGACGGAGATGGACCAGTGGACGGTCCAGACCTTCCGCCGTAATGCGCCGCTCTACCGCGTCGATTATGCCGATGCGGCCGGGACGCAGGCCTATGTCTCGGGCAGGAGCGGGGAGGTGGTGCAGCTGACCACCCGCTTCCAGCGCTTCTGGGGCTGGCTCGGCGCGGTGCCGCACTGGCTCTATCCCACGATCCTGCGACAGGATGGCGCGCTGTGGAGCCAGGTCGTCATCTGGACCTCGCTGATCGGCTGCTTCCTGACGATCACCGGCCTGTGGGTCGGCATCGCCCGGTTGCGCCGGCGCCGCGACGGCAGCATCGGATCGCCCTATCGGGGCCTGTGGTGGTGGCATCATATGGCCGGGCTGTTCTTCGGCATAGTGACGCTGACCTGGGTAGCGAGCGGGCTGCTGTCGATGAACCCCTGGGGGCTGCTGGACAGCGAGGCGATGATGACGCAGCGCCAGCGGCTGAACGGCGACTTCGCCTGGGGCGATGCGCGCCGAGCGATCGCGGCGCTGCCTGCCTTGCCGACGGGTATCGTTCGGCTGGAAGCAGTGCCCTTTGCTGGTGCCGTCCATCTGGTGGCGATCGATCGGGCTGGCAAGGCGCAGCGTTTCGACGCTGCTGGCCGGCCTGCCACTTTGTCGGAAGCGGGCTTGCGCGCGGCGCTCCATGACGGTCCGGCGATTGGCTCGATCGTCCTGCTGCGGCAGGAAGACGCTTATTATTATGGTCACAAGGCCAGCGTCGCCCTGCCGGTGTGGCGTGTCATCCTGGCCGATGAGCAGGCGACACGCCTCTATGTCGATCCGGCATCGGGCCGCCTGATCCGCGCCTTCGACCGCAACGGCCGCGCCTTCCGCTGGCTGCAGGACGGGCTGCACCGGCTCGACTTCCCGCTGCTGCGCACCCGTCCCTGGTGGGATCTGGTCGTCCTGCCGCTGCTCGCCATGGTCACGCTCGTCTGCGGGACGGGGACATGGATGGGCCTTTCCAAGCTGCGGCGCGACCTGCGCCGCGTCCGCAATCGCCGGCGGCGCGCCCGCGCCGTGCGGCCCCTGATCGGAGAAACCGCATGACCGCCACCCCTTTGCAGGCGTCGCTTCGGCGACGCAGCGTGCCGCTGATCGCGGCGCTCGTCCTTGCCAATCTGGCCGTCTGGGGCTGGGCCTTCGCCCTGTTCGGCGACCGACCGGTGATGATGGGCACGGCCCTGCTCGCCTGGGGCCTTGGCCTGCGCCATGCGGTCGATGCCGATCATATTGCCGCGATCGACAATGTGACGCGCAAGCTGATGCAGGATGGGCAACGGCCGCTGACCGTGGGCCTTTGGTTCGCGATCGGCCATAGCGCGATCGTGCTGATCGCCGCGCTGGGCCTCGCCTATGCGGTCAGTGCGCTGGCCGGGCTGGAGCGGTTCCGTGCGGCCGGGGGCGTTGTGGCGACGCTGATCTCCGCCACCTTCCTGTTCGCCATCGCGATCATGAACCTCGTGATCCTGCGCCAGGTCTGGGCGACCTTCCGCCGGGTGCAGGCGGGCGGCACCTATGTCGAGGCGGATCTCGACATGCTGACCGGCGGGCGCGGGCCGCTGTCGCGCCTGTTCCGCCCGGTCTTCCGCCTGATCTCGCGCCCCTGGCAGATGGCGCCGCTCGGCTTCCTCTTTGGCCTGGGCTTCGACACCGCGACCGAAGTCGCGATCCTGGGCCTGTCCGCCGCGCAGGCGAGCGACGGCTTCGCGCTCGGCCCGGTGCTGGTGCTGCCCCTAATGTTCGCGGCGGGCATGGCGCTGGTCGATACGGTCGACGGCATGCTGATGATGGGCGCCTATCAATGGGCGTTCGTGAAGCCGCTGCGCAAGCTCTACTACAACATCGTCATCACCGCCTTGTCGGCAGCGGTGGCGATCGGCATCGGCACGATCGAGACGCTGGCGCTGCTCGGTGACAAGCTGGGGCTCTCCGGCGGCATCTGGGATATTGCCGCCACGCTGGGCGAGCATTTCAATGATCTGGGCTTTGCGATCATCGGCCTGTTCATCGCCTGCTGGATCGCCAGCGCGCTCTTCTATCGCTGGAAGGGCTATGACGCGATCGAACTGACCCCGGCGGGCGAGGTACGCGCCTAACCTATGCCGTTCGCTTCGAGCCTGTCGAGAAGCCTATGTGCAGCGTTTCTCGACAAGCTCGCAACGAACGGGGGAGGAGCAGTGGTCCGGCTCAGCCTTCGCGCGCGACCTGGAAGCCGGCGAAGGACTGGCTCACCGGCATCAGTTCCAGCGTGTTGATGTTGAGATGCGCGGGCTGGTTCGCGACCCAGAGCAGGGTGGCGGCGATGTCGTCCGCCGTCATCGGATTGGCATTGCCGTAAAGGGTGTCGGACGCCTGCTGGCTGCCGGTGCGGACCAGCGTGAATTCGGTCTCCACCATCCCCGGCTCGATCGATGTGACGCGCACGCCGGTGCCGTGCAGGTCCGACCGCAGGCCGAGCGAGAATTGGCGCACGAACGCCTTGGTGCCGCCATAGACATTGCCGCCGGTGTAGGGATAGGTCGCCGCCACCGAGCTCAGATTGATGATCCCGCCTTTGCGCGCGACCAGGCCGGGCAACAGCTTGTGGGTGACGGTGACGAGACCGGTGATGTTGGTCTCGATCATCTGCTGCCACTGGGCGAGGTCGGCCGACTGGGCCGGCGCGGTGCCGAGCGCCAGGCCGGCATTGTTGACCAGCATGTCGATCGCACGGAAAGCTTCGGGCAGGGACGCCAGCGCCGCATCGATCGCGGCTTCGTCGCGCATGTCGAATATCAGCGGGCAGAAGGCGTCACCGATTTCGGCGGCCAGCTTTTCCAGCCGATCGGCGCGGCGGCCGGTGCCGATCACCTGCCAGCCATCGGCGGCAAAGGCGCGGACGGTGGCTTCGCCGATGCCGGCGGTGGCGCCGGTGATGAGGACGGTCTTGGTCATGTCGGTCTCCTATCCGCTGTTGGCGGTCGCCTTAGAGCCTGTTTGAAAAATCGCGAAAGAGCGATTTTTCGTTACGGTTCCAGCCCGCTCCCCCGCCCAACCACCCGACAGGATGACACTGGATCGGGTGGTTGGGCGGGGAAGTGGGCTGGAACCGGCTTTCTAAAACAGTCTCTTAGCGAGATCAGGCTGCCCCGCCCAGCGCCTTTACCAGTGCGACGCTGGCGCGCATCCGCTGGGTCTGGGCGATCAGCACCGCGCGCTGGGCGTCCAGTGCATCGGTCTGGGCCGTCACCACCTCCAGATAGTCCGACGCGCCGTCGCGATAGCGGGTGAGCGCCAGATCGCTGGTGCGCTGCGCGGCGTCGGCGGCGCTGCGCTGATGGCCAATCTGGTCGGACAGGTGATGATTGGCGGCAACCGCATCCTCGACCTGGCGGAAGGCGGTCAGCACCGTGTCGCGATAGCCGGCGGCCAGTTCCTCATATTGCGCGCGTGACATCTTCACCTGTGCGCGGCGCTTGCCGCCGTCGAACAGGTTGAGCAGCGCCGATGCCGGGCCCAGGCCCCAGAAGCTGTTGGGCGTGGAGAACAGGTCGCCATGGGTGGTTTCCCACCCGCCGGTCAGGCCCAGCGTCAGCGTCGGGAAGAAGGCGGCCTTGGCAACGCCGATGCGCGCATTGGCGGCGAACATGCGCCGTTCGGCCGCCGCGATGTCGGGTCGGCGCTCCAGCAGTTGCGAGGGCGCGCCGGTCGGCACGTCCGGCGCGGCGAGCGGCTGGGTGCGCGCGGCGATGCTGAAGTCCGACGCGATCGCGCCGACCAGCGCGGCGATCTCATGCTCGGTCGCGGCGCGTTCATTGGCGATGGAGGAGATGTCCGCCTTCGCATTGTCCAGCACCGTCTTGGCGCGATTGACGTCGATGCCCGACGACACGCCGCCCTTGTGGCGCCGGTCGGTCAGGTCATAGGCCTTGCCGAAGGCTTCGACCGTCTGGTGCAGCAGTTCCGCCTGCGCATCCAGCCCGCGCAGCCGCGCATAGGCATCGGCGACGGCGGCCTGCAGGCTGAGCCGGGCGGAGGCGAGATCGGCATTGCTGGCGTCGGCATCGGCCCGCGCCGCCTTCACACTGTTGCGGATGCGGCCCCACAGGTCGAGTTCATAGTCGAGGCTGCCGCCCACCACATAGTCATTATAGGTGACGGCGCTGCCATTGCCCTGGAAACGATTGCCCGACACGCGGCGACGGCCGGCATCGGCGCCGGCACTGATCTGCGGGAACAGGTCGGCATTTTCCACCCGCGCGGCGGCGCGCGCCTGGTCATAGCGGGCCAGCGCAGCAGCCAAAGTCGGGCTGGCCTGCTCGGCGCGGGTTTCCAGGTCATTGAGGACGGGATCGTTGAACGCCTCCCACCAATTGCCGCGCGGCGTAGCGTCGGCCGGCTGGGCGGCGGTCCAGCCCGCCACTTCCTTGTAGGCGGCGGGGGCGCTGGTCTGGGGCGGCTGATAGGCCGGCGCCATCGAGCAGCCGGCCAGCAAGGCCGCCGCCAATGTCACGCCCGCGCCGCCGATCCGGCGGTCAGCGCGCATGCGTCGCGCCCTTTCCGCCGGCGGGCGCCGACGCTTGCACCTTCACCGTGTCGCCGGTGCGGATCGCATCGGGCGGGGTGTCGACGATCCGGTCATTGGGGCTGAGACCGCTGGCGATCTGCACAGTGGCGCCCTCGTCGCGCGAAATGGCGACCGACTTCATGGTGACGCGATTGTCTGCGCCCACCACGGCGACGCTGGGGCCATTATTGCTGTAGAGGATCGCGCTGCCCGGCAGGGTCATGCCATTGCCCTGGCCGGCGCCGACCTTGAAGCTGACCTGCGCGAAGGCGCCGGGCTTCAATGCGCCATCTGGATTTTCCGCCTGCAGCTGGACCAGTACCGCGCCGGACTGCGCATCGACCGCGCCCGAACTGCTGGTCAGGGTCGCGTTGAAGCTGCGGCCGGGATATTCGGGCAGGGTCAGCGTGGCGCCCATGCCCGGCCGGACCGAAGCCGAATAGCCCTGCGGCACGCGGACATAGATGCGCATGCGATGGATGTCGGACACGGTGAACAAAGGCTGGGCGGCGGCATTGCCGGACACCACCAGCGCGCCGATCTGGGCCGAACGGCTGGTGACGACGCCGTCGAACGGGGCGGCGAGGCGGGTGAAGCCCTGCTGGGCCTTCAGCCGCTTGACGTTGGCGAGCGCCGCGTTGGAGACGGCGGTGCGGGCGGCGAGATCGCCGGCCTTCTCGTCGGCCTCCTGACGCGAGACGGCGTCCTGCGCCAGCATCGCGCTCCACCGCTTCGATGTGGTTTCGGCGAGGCGCTGGTTGGCCAGCGCGGTCTGATAATCGGCCAGCGCGGCGGCGACCTGCTGGTCGAGATCGGGCGCGTCGAGCACGGCAAGCGGCTGGCCCGCGCGCACCCGGTCGCCGATATCGGCCAGCCAGCGGCGGACATAGCCATTGGTGCGGGCATAGATGGCGGCGCTGTTATAGGCCTGCACATTGCCGGGCAGGACCAGGTCGTTGCCCTCGCCATTCACCGTCGGCTTCACGACCGCGACGGTCGGCACCGATGCGTCGGCGGCGGTTTCGCGCAGTTCGTTGGTGGCGCTGATGCGCGAGGCGACGCCCACGCCGACCACGGCGAGCGCGACCACGGCCGCGCCGATGCCGATCTTCTTCAGCGTGCCGCTGTCGGGGCCGGCCTGCTCGGGATTTTCGATGCTGTTATGGTCAGACATGGCTCGGCTGCATTTCCATGTTGTTGGCCTTCGCAGCCTTGCGGCCGTGGACGAAGGCGAAGACGGTGGGGACGAAGAAGAGGGTGGCGATGGTGGCGCAGATCAGGCCGCCGACGACGGCGCGGCCCAGCGGGGCATTTTGTTCGCCGCCTTCGCCCAGGCCGAGAGCCATCGGACCCATGCCGATGATCATGGCGAGCGCGGTCATCAGCACCGGGCGGAAGCGGACCATGCCGGCTTCCAGCGCGGCCTTGGTCGCGTCGCCCAGTTCGGCGAGCCGTTCGCGGGCGAAGCTGACGACCAGGATCGAGTTGGCGGTCGCCACGCCCATGCACATGATCGCGCCGGTCAGCGCCGGTACCGACAGGGTGGTGCCGGTCATGAACAGCATCCAGATGATGCCGGCCAGCGCCGCGGGCAGGGCGGTGATGATGACGAACGGATCGACCCAGCTCTGGAAGTTGACGACGATCAGCAGGTAGATGAGCACGATCGCGCCGGCGAGGCCGAAGCCAAGGCCCGAGAAGGCGGTGTTCATCGTCGCATATTGGCCGCGAATGGTGATGGTGGCGCCCTTGGGCTCCTCCGCCTTCAGCGACTTGATCGCCCGATCGATATCGCCCGCCACCGCGCCCAGGTCACGGCCCTGCGTGGTGGCGAAGATGTCGAGCACCGGCGCGATATTATAGTGCGACACGACCGGCACGGTGTTGGAGCGGACGATGGTGGCAAGGCCGCCCAGCGGCTGCACCGCGCTGGCACCGGCACCCGACACCGGCACGTTGGACAGGTCGCTCATCGACCCGACCAGATATTCGGGTGCCTGCGCGACGACCGGATATTGGACGCCATTCTGCGGGTTCACGAAGAAGACCGGCGCGGTCTGCGAGGTGCCGGCCAGCGAGCTGGCAAGGCTGGTGGTCACGTCCCGTTCGGTCAGGCCATATTGGCCGACGCGGGAGCGATCGACATCGACGTCCAGCTGCGGCGCCCGGCCGGGCTGCTGGATGCGGGCGTCGGCCAGGCCCGGTATGGTGGTGATCTTCGCCAGCAGCTTCTGCGCATAGGCGCGGTTCGCCTCCGCATCCTTGCCCGCGATCTGGATGTCGATCGGCGCGGGCGCGCCAAAGTTCAGGATCTGGCTGGTGATGTCGGCGGGCAGGAAGGCGAAGGTCGTGCCGGGGAAGCGGCGCGGCAGTTCACGGCGCAGCTGCGAGACGAACTCGTCGGTCGGACGATGGCCCTTGTTGAGCGCGATCAGCATGTCGCCGTCCTGCGGACCGATGGTGCCGCTGTTGTTGTAGACGGTGTTGATGGAGCTGACCGGCAGACCGATATTGTCGGTGATCGATCCCAGCTGGTCGGCCGGGATGATCTTGCGCACTTCGCGTCCGATCTGGTCGAAGCGGGCGGCCGTATCCTCGATCCGGGCGCCGACCGGCACGCGGATATGCATGGCGATCTGGCCGGAATCGACCGAGGGGAAGAAGTTGCTGCCCAGGAACGGCAACAGGCCGAAGGACAGCACCACGACGGCCATGAAGCCGATCAGGAAGGGCTTGCGGGCGCCCAGCGCGCGGTGAAGCATCCCGACATAGGAGGTGCGGACCTTCTCGAACCGATATTCGAAGCCGCGCTGGAAACGGACGAACGGGTTCCTCGACGTCGCCGTGCCGGCCAGATGCTCGTCCTCGTCACCGACATGGTGCGGTTTCAGCAGATACATCGCCATGGTCGGCACCAGCGTGCGCGACAGGATGAACGACGCGATCATCGCGAACACCACCGATAGCGCCATCGGCACGAACAGGAAGCCGGCAACGCCGGGCAGGAAGAACATCGGCACGAACACGATGCAGATGCAGAGCAGCGAGACGAAGGCCGGCGTAACGATCTGTGCCGCGCCGTCCAGGATCGCCTCGATCACGCCCTTGCCCTGTTCCAGGTGCCAGTTGATATTCTCGATCGTCACGGTCGCGTCGTCGACCAGGATGCCGACCGCCAGGGCGAGGCCGCCCAGCGTCATGACGTTGAGGGTCTGGCCGAACATCGCCAGTGCCGCGATCGCCGCCAGAATGGCGAGCGGGATCGACAGCGCGATGATGACGGTCGAGCGCCAGCTGCCCAGGAACAGCAGGATCATCAGCGAGGTGAGGGCGGCGGCGATCGCGCCTTCATGGATGACGCCCTCGACCGCCGCCTTCACGAACAGCGACTGGTCGCCGATCGGCAGGATCTTGAGCGTGTCGGGCAGGGTAGCCGAAATCTTCGGCAGCGCCTGCTTCACCCCGTCGACGATGGCGAGGGTGGAGGTGCTGCCGTTTTTCAGCACGGTCAGCAGCGCGGAACGGCTGCCTTCCACATGGACGATATTCTGCTGCGGACCGGCGCCGTCGCGGACATAGGCGACGTCGCGCATGTAGATGGTCGCGCCGTTCACCACCTTGACCGGCAGGTCGTTGAGCGCGGCGATCGATTCCGGCGCATTGTTCAGGCGGACGCTATATTGGGTCGCGCCGATCTTGACGAAGCCGGCCGGGTTGATCTGGTTCTGCGCGGCGATGGCGTTGCCGACATCCTGCGCCGACAGCCCCTTGGACTGGAGCGCCAGCGGATTGAGATCGATCTGCACCTGGCGCTGCTTGCCGCCCGAGGGGAAGGGCATGGCGAGGCCGGGGATGGTCACCAGCTGCGGCCGGATCTGGTTCTGGCCAAGGTCGAACAATTGCTGTTCCGACAGGCCCTTGCCCGACAAAGCGAGCTGCAGGATCGGCACCGTCGATGCGCTGTAGTTCAGGATCAGCGGCGGGGTGACGCCCGGCGGCATCTGGCGCAGCACGGTTTGCGAGATCGACGTCACCTGCGCAGTGGCGGTGCGGATGTCGGCGCCGGGCTGGAAATAGATCTTGATGACGCCAATGCCCTGCAGCGACTGGCTTTCGATATGTTCGATATCGTTGACTGTGGTGGTCAGCACGCGCTCATAGGGGCCGACGATGCGGCCCGACATGTCCTCGGGCGACAGGCCGGCATATTGGAAGGCGACCGCGATCACCGGGATGCGGATATTGGGGAACATGTCGACCGGGGTGCGCGCGGCGGACAGGATGCCCACGATCGCGATCAGGATCGCCATGACAATGAAGGTCAGCGGGCGATGCAGGGCAACCTTGACGATACCGATCATTCACGACTCCCGGCGCATCTCCCGGCGGAACGATGCCGGGGTGCGAAAATTTGGCGCCTCTCCAGAAGGAATGCCCTTATTTTACGGGTTCTGCAGCCGGGTTGCCAGAGCGGCATGGCGGCATGAGCCTATGAACGGCATTCATGAATGTGACGGCAATCCGCTGGTCGGCCGCAATATGGCACGCGCAGCGGGATCGGGGGCGAATCCGCGCACAATGCCATGGGACGATGAGGACCACCGCCACATCCGCGATGGGCCATGCGCCCTTGGACATTCTGCGTCTAATATATAATATGGCATAATCGATATTTCTAACGAATGGATCAATGGATCTCCGCCATCTCCGCTATTTCCTGACTGTTGCCGAGGAAATGCATTTCGGCCGGGCCGCGCTGCGCCTGGGCATATCGCAACCGCCGCTCAGCCAGCAGATCAGGGCGCTGGAGGAGGAACTGGGCGTGCGCCTGTTCGACCGCACCAGCCGCCGTGTTCGCCTGACCGAAGCGGGGCGGCTGTTCGAGCCGGAGGCGCGGGCGACATTGGTGCAGGCGGATCGCGCCAGCCAGACCGCGCGCCGGGCGCAGCGTGGCGAGATCGGCCATCTGGGGCTGGGCTTCACCGCCTCCGGCCCGTTCGTGCCGCAGATCGCCAGCGCCCTCTATCGCTTTCGCCAGACCTATCCGCAGGTCGAACTGATCCTGCGCGAACAGGGGCGGGACGAGCAGATCGAGAATGTGCGCAACCATCAACTCGACATCGGCCTGGTGCGCGACTTCCTGCCGCCGGTGCTGCCCGAGGACATGGTGTCGCACTGCCTGTTGACCGAGGATATGTTGCTGGCGCTGCGCGACGATCATCCGCTGGCATTGCGCAAAGAAGATCCCAGCATCACCGATCTCGCCGGCGAGCCGCTGGTCCTCTATGGTGCGCCCAATGGTGCGGGCTTTACCGAGCATTTCTTCGCCCAGTGTGAGGCGGCGGGGTTCGTGCCGCGGATCGCGCATGAGGCGCGCAGCCTGGCGACCTTGCTGGGCCTCGTCTCCGCCGGGTTCGGCCCGACCGTGATCGCGCGATCGATGGCGCGGCTGCATGTCGACAATGTCGTCAACCGCCGCTTCACCTCGCCGGTGACCAGTTCGCTATGGATGATCCACCATCGCACCCTGTCGCCCCCGGCCGAGGCGTTCCGCGCGACCGTGCTGGAGGACAGCCCGGCGCGCTGACTTGGCTCAGGGCGTCGGGGTGGCACCATCCTGCGCGAACCAGGCTTCGGCCAATTTGGCAGGCGTCGGCCAGATCTCGTCCAGCGTGGCGGGATCGTAAAGCCGGCCATTCTTCATCACTGCGCCAATCTTCTGCGCATTGGCGATGTCGGCCAGCGGATCGGCGTCCAGGATCAGCAGGTCGGCAAACTTGCCCGGCGCCAGGCTGCCGACATCATCGCTATGGCCGATCACCTCGGCCGACCCGATCGTCGCGGCCTTCAGCGCCTCCATCGGCGTCGCCCCGCCAGCGGCAAAGGCCTGCAACTCCCACTGATAGCCCAGCCCCTGAATCTCGCCATGGCTGCCAAGGCCGACGAGGCCGCCGGCGCGCTGGATCTTCACCGCGTCGGCCGCGATCTGCTGCCAGCTCTGCGCCTCGGGCGGCATCCAGTGGCGGTTGCGCAGCTTGTCGCTGACGATGCCGGCCGGCACGAAATGGGTCCATTTCGCGTCGTCCTGCGGCCGCTTGTTGATGATGAAGTCGAACAGCGCCGGGGTGGTGCCATAGGCGACCAGGATGGTCGGCGTGTAGCTGGTGCGGCTCTGCGCGAACAGGCGGACGATGTCCTCGCGCAGCGGCGACACCGGGATGCTGTGCTCATTGCCGGAAAAGCCATCGATCGCGTGGGTCAGATTCAGCACCATGTCGCTCGCACCCTCGGTCGTGGGCATCATGCCTAGCTCGGCCGCTGCCTCGACCATATATTGGCGCTGGGCCCGGTCGCCGATCATGTAGCTCTTGATGTTCCGGGTGCGATAATGGTCGCGATAGCGGGTGAGGACATCGACCGCATCCTGCTTGCTGTGGATTTCCGCGTTCACGAACACGCCCGGCCCGGTCGACCAGGCGCGCGGCCCCCGCATCATGCCGGCATCGATCATGTCCTGATAGGCGAAGATGTCGGTGGTGAAGGGCTGCGGGTCAAGCGCGGAGGTCACGCCGAAGGCGAGGTTTGCGGCAAAGTCCCAATGGCCGCGTTCCTGGATGCCGCGCCGTATCTCGAACCAATGGGCATGGGTGTCGACGAAGCCGGGGACGATATATTTGCCGCCGACATCGCGGATCGTCGCGCCCTGTGGCACGGCGACCGATCCGCTGGCGCCGACCGCGACGATGCGATTGTCGGTGATGACGATGTCGGCATTGCGGATCACATCCTGCCCGCCCGTCATCGGCATGACGGTCGCGCCGCGCAGCACGACGCTGCCGCGGGGCACATCGCGCGGCAGTTCGACCGGCAGGGCGAAGCTCTGCGCTGCCGTCTCGGCCGTGCCCGGCGCAGCGGACAGCGCCTGTGCGGTCGGCAAGCGGCGGAAGGTCGATCCGACCGACCAGGTGACGGTCGCGCCCTTGTCGGCCCAGTCGATGAAGTCGGCGCCGACCCGTGTCAGCTTGCGTCGCGCCACCGCCGGCGTGTCGAGATTGACGGTCGCCGGCTCGCCGCCATTGGCCGGCGGGATATCGACCAGATAGGCCTGGCTGAACGACTTGATGAGCGCGCGGCTGCCGTCCGGGCTGATCCGCACATCCTCGACCGGCGCCGGGCCGGGGAAATATTGGCCCAGCCCATGGGCCAGCACGCGCAACAGCGGCTGCGGATCGCCCCCCGCCAGCGGCACCGAGGACAGGCCGCCCGCGCCATAGAAATAGAGGGTGTCACTTTCGCTGCCGAACTGCGGCTGGCGCGCGCCCATGGCGTGGGTGATCAGCCGCGTCGCGCCGCCGCCGGCGGGCATGTGAATGATGTCGGTTGGGCGCGCGGGATCGATCTCCGACGCGGTGCGCAGCCGGTCATACTGGTTCGCGCGCAGCGCCACCACGCCCTTGCCGTCGGGAGTGAAGACGGGCTGGCTGTAGTAGGCCGGGACCTGCGTCAGCCGGCGCGGCGTGCCGCCCGTAGCCGGGATCGTCCAGACATGGCCGCCCTCCTTGGCGGTCCAGCTGACATAGGCGATGCTCTTGCCATCGAGCGACCAGCTCGGCTGGAAGGCATCGGCCGCGACAATGCGTCTGGGTGTCATGTTCGCTGTCAGCTTCTGGACATACAGCCCGCCCAAAGCGGTGAAGGCAACGCTGCCGCCATCGGGCGACTGGCGCGGCGCCTGCACCACGCGGACGCGAACCGGGCCGGTCTCTTCCGTCTGCCGCACACGAGTCAGCGGGCCCAGGCCCAGTTGCACCGGCGCGGTGAAGGGGATGTCGCTGATCTTGCCCGATGCGATGTCGAGCCGCCTGATCCCGCCGCCGACGCTCATCAGCATCGCCTTGTCGCCCGGCAGGAAGCTGAAGCGCGGCAGCAGGTCGGCATAATAGCCGCCATCCTGGCCGTCCCGATCAATCGGGAAGGCGATCCATCTGTCCTCGCCGGTCTTCAGATTGCGGAGCCTGAGGCCGTCCTTCTGGCCCTGCCGGCTGGCATAGGCGAGCAGCTTGCCGTCATGCGACAGCGCCGGGCGCATCGCGCCGCCGGCCGACTGGATGATCGTCTCGTCCTGCCCGTTCTTGAGGTCGCGGCGCGCGATCGACCAGTTGGGCAGGTCATTCTCGGTCCATGTATGGCCGCGCTTGGTCGCATAATAGAGATATCGGCCATCGGGCGTCGCGACCGCGCCCATGGCGTTCATCTTCGCGTCCCAATTGTCGGGCGATCCTGCCTTGGTGATCTGGATGCCACTGCCGCCGTCGCGGTCATACATGAACAGCTCGAACGCCAGGATCGAATGGACCGTGCGCGAGACATAGACAGAGCGGCCATCGGGCGACCAGGCCGGCGAGGAATAGATGGCGAGCGACTGGTCCTGCGACAGCTGTTTTAGGCCGGTGCCATCGGCATTGGCGATCCAGAGATTGGTGACGCCCGACCGGTCGGAAAGGAAGGCAAACTGCTTTCCGTCGGGCGAGAAGACCGGGTTGCGCTCGAACGCCATGCCGGTCAGCAGCGGCCGCGCCGCGCCCCCGCCTGCGTCCAGCGCATAGATGTCGCCCAGCAGGTCGAACAGGATCGTCCGGCCATCGGGCGACATGTCCGGCTGCATCCAGGTCGCCTCATGCGCGTCATAGCGCAGCGTCCGGGTGGGCGTCAGGCTCAGCCCCTTGCTGTCCTGCGCCAGCGCGGGATGGGCACAAAGCAGGGACGCACCCAGCAGCAGGGAGGCAAGAGAACGCATTGCGGCCTTTCGGTCAGAAGCTAGGAAGGCAGATAGGGAACGGGGCCGCAACCTTGCGGATGCGGCCCCGTTCTTCAAGGCTGTTAGAGGCTCCAGTCGGCGCGCAGGCCGATGGTGCGCGGCCGGATGATCGAGCCCTGCGGTGTCGCCGCATCGTTCGCGAACGGGGCGTTCAGCACGCCATATTTGTCGAACACATTGTTGGCGAAGGCCATCAGCCGGACCTTCTCGCCCAGGCTGACCGAGGCGCGCAGGTCGAACACGTTGAAATCGCCACGGCGCGAGACATCGTCGAAGCTGGTCGGCGCCGACGACAGGTAGCGATGCGCGATGTCGAAGCTGGGCGCGCCGGTCACGTCGGCGAAGCTCAGCGTCAGATTATTGGCGATCGACCATTTGGACGAACCCGGCAGCGTCGTGCCCTTGGCATAGCCGCCCAGCCCGGCGACATCGAACGGATAGGGCAGGAATTCGGTCAGTTCCGCGTCCTGCCAGGTGACGTTGGTGGTAAAGTGGACGATCTTGTTGACATTCACCGTGCCGGAAAATTCCACGCCGTTGACGCGCGCGCCACCGGCATTGACGACATAGGAATAATAGGAGGGCGCCGGGCCGAAGAGACGCGCCTGGATATTGTTCCAGTCGCGGTGGAAGCCGGTCAGGTCGATGGCGAAGCGGCCGTCGGGCGTCTGCGCCTTCACGCCGATTTCGTAATTCTTGACCTTGTCGCTCTCATAGGCCTCCGGAATGCTGGGCAGCAGGCCGGCATTGGGGTTGATGCCGCCGACGCGATAACCCTGCGAATAGGTGGCATAGACCATGACATCCTTCGAGGGACGCCAGGCGACGGTTGCCTTGGGCAGGAAGCCATCTTCCTTCTGGTTGACGCTGCCGCTGCTGTCGGTCGGCGTATAGCCGCCTTCATAGCCGCCCAGCGCGCCGGCCTGGTTCAGCACGTCGGCCTTGGCGGTGGTGTCATAATAGCGACCGCCCAGCGTGATCTCGATCTGCTCCACCGGCTTGTAGGACAGTTCGCCGAACACGCCGAAATCCTCGTTCGTGCTCTTGGTGAAATAGCCATAGAGGCGGTCGCCCGGCGTCAGCTGCGCACCGGAATAGCCGCCGAAAAGGTCCGGATTGGCGTCGATATAGTCGGCCGCCCCTGCCTGGAAGATCTGGTCATAGCTGTTCTTCTTGGCCTGAAAATAGCTGACGCCGACCAGCCATTTGAACGGACCGTCGCCGGCCGAGGCGAGGCGGGCCTCGACCGTCTTGATGAGCGCATCGGCCTCGCCCAGCGAATAGGCCGCACCATCGCCGGTGGTGACGCCGGTCACATAGGCATAGGGGTAGGAGAAGATGGTGGTGTTGGTCTTCTTGGTGATCGACCCCAGCACCGTCAGATTGGCGATGTTGCTCACTTCCTGGTCCAGCCGCAGGCTGTTCATCCAGAATTTCGTCTTCTGGGTTTCGGCGCGCGGCAGGTTGCGGACATAGGGGTTTGGCAGGTCGAGATAGGTCTGGTCGTCCAGCTTGCTGTCCTGCCAGCTCGACAGATAGGTGACCTTGGTCGTCTCGCCCAGATTGGCGACGATCGATCCGCGCAGGCCGCGGGTGCGATAATCGTTGGAGCCGTTCACGCCGATGCCGGGATTGTCGAGATAGCCCGCGTCCGACCGCTGCAGCGCGACCAGGCGCAGCGCCAGCTGGTCGGCGACCAGCGGGATGTTGATCATCGCCTTGGCGGCATAGTTGAGTTCGCCCGAGGCATTCTTGGTGGTGCCGACCAGGCCCGATGCGGCGGCGTCGACCTTGGACGGATCGGCGACATTGGCGACATAGTTGACGAGGCCGCCCAGCGTCGAGGAGCCGAACAGGGTGCCCTGCGGCCCGCGCAGCACTTCCACGCGCTGCAGGTCGAACGTGTCGACGTCGGGGATGCCGATCGGGAAGCCCGGCTCCACCACCGGCACTTCGTTGAGATAATAGCCGACCGTGGTCTGGCCCTGCTCATGATAGGTGGTGGCCGCGACGCCGCGGATCACGACTTCGGAAATGCCGGGCTGGTAATCGTTGAACACGACGCCGGGCAGGCGGACGATATAGTCCGACAGGCTGTTGGCGTTCATCTTCTTGAGCTGCTCGCCGGTGACGGCGCTGATCGGCAGGGCGACCTGGCGGATATCCTCGTCGCGCTTGCCGGCGGTGACGATGATCGTCTCGCTGTCGCTGGCGGCCGGGGCCTGGGCAAGGGCGGTGCCGGACAAGATGGTCGCGGCCGCCATGGCGGTGAAACTCACAGTCTTGAGATGCGTCAGTCTGTTCATTGTCATTCCCCTTATGATGTGAGAACCGGCCTTGTTCCGGCCGGCTTTCTCCCTTGCTCTGTTGTTAGATGTCGCTCCCTTCGCCAAAGCGCTGGCGACCGCCCACGATCGTGCGCAGCACCTTGGTCGCGCCAATCTTCGTCGGATCGATCGCGAACAGATCGGCGTCCAGCACCGCGAAATCGGCCAGCATGCCGGGCTTCAGCAGGCCCATCCGGTCGTCGCTGAAACCGGCAAAGGCGTTGGTCGCGGTATAGGCGTGCAGCGCCTGGAGCATGCTGATCTTCTGCTCGGGCAGCCAGCCGCCGGGGTTCGCGCCGTCGATCGTCTGGCGCAGCACGGCGGCGGCGACCCCGGTCAGCGGATCGAGCGGCGCCACCGGCCAGTCCGATCCGAAGGCGACCTTCGCCCCGGCGTCGAGCAGCGACTTGAACGCATAAGTGCCCTTCAGCCGCTCGGCGCCGACGCGCTGGATCGCCCAGCGTCCGTCGTCGATCGCATGATAGGGCTGGACCGACGCGATGACCTGCTGCCGGGCGAAGCGAGGGATCGCGGCCGGGGCCAGATGCTGGGCATGTTCGATGCGGAAACGGCGGTCGCGCTTGCCATTCTTCGCGGCAGCGGCGGCAAAGATGTCGAGCGCCTCGTCATTCGCCTTGTCGCCGATCCCGTGGATGGTGATCTGCAGGCCCGCCGCATCGGCATCATTGGTCCATTGCTGAACATCCGCGCGCTTGTGGATCGGAAATCCTACATTGTCGGGCGCGTCGTCATAGGGGCGATAGAACATCGCCGTGCGCGACCCCAGCGACCCGTCATATTGCAGCTTCAGCCCGCCCCAGCGCACCCAGTCGTCGCCGCGTCCTTCGGCATCGATCAGCGCCTTGAGCTTCGCCCAGTCCTGCAACGGCACGAAGGAATAGAAGCGCATGTCGGTCTCGCCCTTGGCACGCAGGCGGCGCAGCGTGTCATGGGTGATCCAGTCCAGTTCGGTGGTGTGAACCTGAACCACGCCCTTGGACAGGCCATGGGCGATGCCCTGGCGCGCGGCATCCTCCTTGTCGGCGTCGGTCGGCGCGGGGATGGCGCGCTTGACCAGGTCCATCGCCGCATCCTTCAGGATTCCGGTCGGGTTGCCATCCTTGTCGCGCACGATCATGCCGCCGGCCACGTCGGGCGTGTTGCGGTCGATCCCGGCCAGTTTCAGCGCCAGCGAATTGAGCGCCAGCATGTGCAGGTCCAGCCGCTGCACCGCGACCGGGGTATTGGGCGTCACCGGGTCCATCCAGCTGCGATCGGGCAATTCGCCGCCCCACAATTCAGCGTCCCAACTGCCGCCCTGCAACCATTGGCCGGGTTTCAGCGCCTTGGCCGCCTCGCCGACGATGCGGGCAAATTCCTGCGGGCTCTTCGCCTCGCGCAGATTGGGCTGGCTCAGCAGATAGGAGCCGGTGAGGAAATGGGTGTGGGCGTCGGTGAAGCCGGGCATGACGAAGGCGCCGCCCAGATCGATGACCCGCGTGCTCTTGCCCGACTGCGCCTTGACCGCCGCCGCGCCGATCGCGGCGATGCGTCCGCCGGCGATGCCGATCGCCGATCGCACCATCGGCATGCCTTCGCCGGTCCAGACCGTCGCGTTGACATAGGCGGTGTCGAGCACCTGTCCCTTCGCCCACAGGCTGCTGCTCAATGCCAGTCCGGCCAGGCCGGTTGCGCCCCCGGCCAGCATTTCGCGTCGGCTGAACATCATTGCTCTGCTCCCTCGCGGCTGGTTTCGTCCAGCCGGTCCTCATTGTAGATCTGCATCCAGTCGCGCAGCCCGCCGGGGGCCAGGCTGCCGACAATCTCGTTGATGCCCTGGCGGCTTTCGTCCCGACCCAGCTTGAATCGGCCGTCGATCGCGCGGACATGGGCGCGAAAGCCGATGATATGCTTCATCATCGGTTCCAGCCGTGCGCCGGCATTATCGATATGCCAGGGGGCGACGCGGCGCGCCTCCATCCGGTCGGTCAGCGTCTCGATCGATTCGCGGGTGGCTTCCGGCAGAAGCTCGACATCGACGGTCAGCACCGCCATCGCATAGTTCCAGGTCGGCACCCATGTCGGGTTCGACTGCATTTCGGGTGAGATATAGCCCTGCGGCCCGTTCACCAGCACGGTGGCGCGGGGTGCCGCGCGCAGTTGTGCGACCTGCGGGTTGGACAAAGCGAAATGGCCCAGCAGCGACACCAGCGCACCGTCCGCGTTGCATTCGGCCAGCAGCGGCAGCGGCGTCGCGCCGAAGCCGGCCTCGCTATGGGAAACGATCCAGCAGAGCGGATGGTCGCCGATCAGGGTGACGATGTCGTCCGGGGAACGGGGCGCATATTTCATATGCATGACACTGCGCCGGCATTGGACCCGCCCGAAACATCCAATTCAGGAAAGTGAAGGGGTCCAAGTAAGGATCAGGGTTCGGCGCAGCTGCGCAGCGCCTGCAACACCTCTTTCGCCTCCTCCTCGGTCAGGCTGGCGAAGCCGATGCGCAGCCCCCGCTCGGTCCCTTCCTCGGCCGCATAGCTGTGCGAGGAGGCGAAGCTCAGGCCGATCTCGGGCGCCCGCGCTTCCAGCCGGTCGAGCGCCGCCATGTCCTTGAACTGCAACCAGAAGGCGAGGCCGCCATCGGGCAGGCGATAGTCGATCAACCTGTCCATTTCGCTGTCAAGATTGCGCGCGAAGGCGTCGCGCCGCCGGGCGTAGATCTGCGCCGTCTTGCGCACATGGCGGCGCACCTCGCCGCTCTCCAGCAGTTCGGCGGCGGCCTCCTCCGTCACGGTATTGCCCATGCCGTCGATCAGCGAGATCTGATAGGCCAGCGCGTCGACGACCTTGGGTGCGGCGGCGATATAGCCGATGCGCAGCGCCGGCACGAGCAGCTTGGACATCGACCCGGCATAGATCACCCGCGCCGGGGCGTAGCTCGCCATCGGCAGCAGCGGCTGCGCGCCGAAGTGGAACTCATGGTCATAATCATCCTCGATGATCGCGAAGGCGAATTGCCGCGCCAGTTCCAGCAGGCGCAGCCGCCTTTCGGGCCGCATCGACACGGTGGTCGGGAACTGGTGGTGCGGCGTCACGAAGATGGCGCGGACGCGATGCTTGCGGCAGGCGCGCTCAACGTCGGCGACATCGACGCCATCCTCGTCCAGCCCGACCGTGACGATCTTGGCGCCGCAGGCGCGGAAGGCAGCGACCGCCGGCTCATAGGTCAGCCGTTCGACCAGCACCGCGTCGCCCGGCCGGATCAGGATGCGCGCGGTCAGGAACACGCCCATCTGGCTGCCGCGGGTGATGCAGATATTTTCCGCGCCGACCATCAGCCCGCGCTGGCGCCGCAACATGCTGGCAATTTCCTGCCGCAGCCGGGGCGACCCGCGCGGGTCGCGATAGTGGAGCGCATTGGCGCGCGATGCCCCCTCCGCCGCCTTGCGATAGGCGCGGGCGAGGAGGTCGGCGGGGAAGAGGCGCCCGTCGGCGACGCCCTCGTCCAGCTTGCGCCATTTGCCTGCCGGGATGGCGATCAGCCGGTCGGGCGCGGCCAGGAACGGATATTCGGTCTCGTCCGGTTGGCGGGTGTCGGGGGCGATCGGCGGGGCAGGGGCATCGTCGCTGCTGGGCAGGGAGGTCGAAACGATCGTGCCGCGCGTGCCCGCGCTCACCAGCCAGCCCTGCGCGATCAGTTCCTCATAGGCGGTGACGATGGTCTTGCGATTGACCTCCAGCGCGGCGGCCAGTTCCCGGCTGCTTGGCAGGAACTCGCCGGGCAACAGCCGGCCGCGCTCGATCTCGTGGATCAGCCCATGGGCGATCTGCATGTAGCGCGGACTGTCTGGCGCGATCCGCACCCGTTCCTTGAGCGGCAGGGTCCAGGGGCGCAGCATCCGCGTGGCGATCAGCGGCGCGATGCCGTCAGGGCCATGTCGGCAAGGGCGATCGTCCCGAGCGGCCCGGCGCGGTCGCCCAGTGCCGGGTGGGCGACATAGTCGTCCATCGACGCGATCGTCGCAGCCGCGCCATAGGCCGCCAGGCTGGCGGTCAGTCCATCGCGGATCAGGGGCATCAACTGGGGCTGGCCCATGGCGACGCCACCGCCGATCAGGATACGCTGGGGCAGGCTGGTCAACGCGAGGTTATGGCACATCGCCGCCAGTGCATGGGCGACGAACGACCATTGCGGATCATCAGCGGACACGTCGCGTCCGCGCTGGCCGGTCCGCGCCTCGATCGCGGGACCATTGGCCAGTCCCTCCAGGCAATCGCCGTGGAAGGGGCAATTGCCTGCAAAAATGTCTCCGGCGGCGCGCGGGACGCGCATATGCCCGGCCTCGCTATGGCCCAGTCCGCGCACGGGCATGCCGGACACGATGCTGCCCACGCCGATGCCGGTGCCGACCGTGACATAGGCCCAGCTGGTCAACCCCTGCGCCGCGCCCCAGCGACCTTCGGCCAGCGCCGCACCATTGACGTCGGTATCGACCATGAAGGGGCGTCCGGCCGCGAGGTGGGTGATGTCCGTTCCGCTCCAGCCCGGCTTGGGCGTGCTTACGATCGATCCGTAACTGGCCGACGCCGGATCAAGATCAAGCGGTCCGAAGCTGCCAAGGCCAAGCGCGGCGAAATCCCATCCGGCCAAGGTCGCGGCCACCGCCGACAGGGTCTCGGCAGGCGTGGTGGTCGGAATTTCCACCTGCGCCCGGATATCGTCCGGCCCGGTGCCCAGGATGCAGATGCATTTGGTGCCGCCCAGTTCTACGCCTGCCAGCATCGGTTCATGCTCCCCAGATGGTTTGCGCATAGGCAAGGAAATTGCCGCCCAATATCTTCTCGATGCGGGCCGTCGAATAGCCCTTGGCGCGCAGCAGCCCGGCGAGCTTGCGGAACTGGTCCGGGCCGCGCAGGTCGACGACGAAGGGATAGGTGTCGGGCCGTTCGCCCTTGGCGCTGATGCCGGCGGCCTGGCGCGCGGCGATTTCCTTGGCCAGCACCGCCTCATAGGCCTTGAGGTCGTCGATCTGCGTCACCGTGCCGTCGGTGCCAATGCCGACATGATCCTCGCCGCACAGATTCACCGCATGGTCGATATGGGCGACGACATGCTCCGCGCGGGCATGGCCGGACAGGTCGAGGAAGGGCATGAAATAGATGCCGATGAAGCCGCCGCGATCGGCCACCAGCTTCAATTCCGCGTCGGTCTTGTTGCGGGGCAGGTTGGTGACCGCGCGGCAGCCGGTGTGGTTGATCGAGATTGGCTGCTTCGAGATACGCGCTGCCTCCAGGCAGGTCTGCTCGCCGCTGTGCGACAGGTCGACCATCACCCGCTGGGCATTGCAGCGCGCGACAACCTCGCGCCCGAACGGGGTGAGGCCGCGATTGCCCGGCGCCATCGATCCGTCGCCCAACTGGTTGGCGGGGTTGTAGGTCAGCTGGAAGATGCGCACGCCCAGATTGGCGAAGATGTCGACCCGGCTGGTATCCTGGCCCATCATCGCGCCATTCTGGAATCCGTAGATCAGGCCCACTTTCCCCTCCGCCTTGGCACGGCTTATGTCGGCGGCGGTCAGGATCTTCATCAGGTCGCGGCTATTGGCCCGCACCTGCGCATCGGTCTCTGCAACTTCGCGCACGCTCTGGACGAACGGGTCGTCGGACCCGGAGACATAGCCAATGGTGATGTTGACGGCGGTGAGGCCCGAGGCATGGGCTTCGGCCAGCACGCGTGGGCTGAACTGCGGCACGAGGGAATCGGCCGGCTGGTTGGGATCGCCGAGGCCGCCGAGCGCATTTATGACGATCATGTCCTTGATCGGGTCGGCGTCCACGCCCGCCGCGCGGGCACTGCCGGCGGCCAGCATCGCGGCCGATACCCCCATGAAATTGCGCCGATCCAGCTTCATTCGTCGTCCCCCATCTCTTCCTTCGTCACCGGTACATAGGCGGTGCGGGCATAGGCCTTGCCGCGCTTCACCACCGTCTCGATCGTCTGGATATTGGCGATGTCGGCGACCGGATCGCTTTTCAGCACCACGAAATTGGCGAGCTTGCCCGGTTCGATCGAGCCCATTTCCTTGCCCTGTCCCGCTGCCTGCGCGCCGACCAGCGTGGCGGACCGGATCACCTCGACCGGCGGCATGCCGACATTGCGGGCCAGGAAGAGCAGTTCCTCATGGACGGCAGGCCACGGATCCTCGGCCTCGCCAACGAAGTCGGTGCCGGTGGAGATGGGGACACCCATCTTCCACGCCTGGCGGGTGAGGCGGGTGGTGAGGTCGCCGGTGCAGCGCAGCGGCTTCGCCTTGGGATCGGTCTTGCGCTTGGCCTCATATTTCACGAACAGCGCGCCGGTCGCGTCGAGGATCGTGCCCTGTTTCAGCATCGCGCGGAACAGGTCCGCCATCACCGGATCATCATCGCCCGGCGCCAGCAGATTTTCATGCACCGGCGTCCGGTCCTCATAGGCCGCCAGCATCACCGGCTCGCGCTGATAGGCGAGATAGCAGACATGGCTGATCGCATCCGGCCCGGCGGCGATCACGTCGGCCGGGCGAGTGGGGAAGACAGAACTGTGCGCCCAGACCAGCATATGCTGGCGATGGGCGGCGGCGGTCACGGCTTTCACCTGACGCGGGGTGAGATCGGCATAGACCTTGATCGCGCTGGCCGACGTGCCGCGCGCCAGGGTGATGGCTTCCTTGAGATCTGTCCTGTCGTCGATCGCCTGCATCCAGGGCGCGGTGCCGGGCGTCACCCCCTGGCTGGCGGCGGCGACGCGCGGATCGGCGAAGAAGGGCCGCCCAGCCATGATCGCGGCATAATAGATGTCGGGCGCCGGAATTTCCGCCATCCGCGCCTCGCGCGCCAGTTCGCCGACCGAGCGCAGATCGTCGGCCATGTCGCGCACTGCCGTCACCCCGCCATAGAGATTGCGGCGCAGCATCGCCCTGGCCTGCACGGCGTTGGGCGGGGTTGCCATATGGACATGGCTGTCGATCAGGCCGGGGATGACATAGCGGCCGGCCAGATCGACCTGCTTCGCGCCGGCGACATCGGCGGCGGGCAGGCTGCCATGCGGTGCCAGCGCGATGATCCGGTCGCCGCGCACCAGCATGTCCTGATTGCCGCGCGGCGCGGCGCCGGTGCCGTCGATGATGGTGGCACCGCTATAGAGTATCGCCTCCTCCGCCGGCTTGGGCGGCTGGGCAAAAGCGGCGAAGGGCAGGGCGCAGGCGACCAGGGCGGCAAGGCGGGCGGTGTGCATCATCTATCCTTATTCGCCGGGCCGATAGGTGCGCACGGCATGGGCCTTGATGTCTTCGGGGTAGAAATAGACCGGGCGCAGATCGCCCTTGGCATAGAGGTCGACCTGATCGGCGAAATGGGGCGAGTGGGGATCGCCGCTCTCGCCGCCGGCGCTGACCGCGCGGGCGACGACCTTCGGCCCGAACTCGACCGCCGCGACGAAGCTGTTGCCCTTGGTGCCATAATAGCGCTTCGTGCCCGGATAGCGCGCCGCACCGAAGGCGGCGAGCGATCCCCATTGCGACGAGGCGAAGGGAATGGGGGTGCTGGGCTTGGCATCGTCGAACGTCTGGACGATCGCGCCGTCATTGCGCTGATAGCGGTTGATCTCGCCCCAGGGCACGGCGATGGTGCCGAAATCGGCAGTCAGTCGATCGACCGCCTCGCGCAGTGCCGCCAGCTTCTGCGCGTCGGTCGCGCGGGTGGCCATATAGTCCATGGTCGACAGGCCCGCTTCCTTGGCGGCCGGAGCCACCGCCTTCCACAGCGCCTCGCCCCAGAAGACCGCGAGCGAGGTCTGGGTCGAGGTCAGACTCCATTTATAGTTCCAGCCGCGCAGGCTCTGCACCGCATCGGCCAGCGCCGGATCGGGCGCCCTGTCCTGGGCCGCGATCAGGCCGGGCATCAGCCGGGCGAAGCCGGTCAGATAGGGATCATAGGCCGCACCGATCAGGCTATCGAGGGTGAAATGCGCATTGGCCGAGAGCATGATCTGGGCATGGGGACCGCGCGGATTCTCGCCGGCCTGGTCCATGTAGCGGGGAAAGGCCTCGCGCTTCGGGCTGTCCGCGCCGGCCGCCGTCCAGGGCCAGTTATTGGTGTTCATCGCCCAGCCGCCCTTGGGGTTTACCGCCTGGGGCAGGCTGGACAGGTCATGCAGGCCGCGCCAGTCGGTCGCCGGATCGCTGCCGTCCACGGGCTTCGTATAATCGAAGCGATCGTCGCGGATCGGCACGAATTGCGGGTGGAGATAAGCGATCTCGCCCTTGTCGTCGGCCAGCAGCGTGTTGTTGCTGCTGTTCGCCTTATTCTCCGCGACCTTGAGGAAGCTCGCATAGTCGCTGGTCTTGGTGCGCAGATAGCTTTGTTCCAGCGCCGGCACCGGCTTGTTCATCAGCGCGAAGGCGATCCACTTGTCGCCCTCGGTCCGCACGATCGGGCCGTGATGGGTGGAGTAGCCGGTGAAGGCGCGCTGGGCGAGCTTGCCGTCTTCGGTACGGTAGGAAATGGCGATGGTCTTTTCGGTGACCGGGCGCAGTTCCTTGCCATAGCGGTAGAAGAGACGATCGCCTTGCGGCACGATCGTCTCGGCAAATTCATCGACATTGTCGATGCCGCTCGACGTGTGCATCCAGCCGATATGGCGGTTGAAGCCCTGATAGATGAAGAACTGGCCCCAGGTGACCGCGCCATAGGCGTCCAGTCCCTCGTCGCTGCTCATCTGCAGTTCGGACCGGAAGAAGAAGCTGGTGTGCGGGTTGATCATCAACAGCGCATGGCCGCCTTCCGTCCGCGACGGCGCAATGGCGAAGCCGTTCGATCCCTGCGGCTCGCGATAGGCGAGGCCCTGTTCCAGCATGGTCAGCGCCGCCGGCTTCTTCTCGTAAAAGGCCTGTAGCTGGGTCAGCGGCACCCGCTCGATATCGCCGCCGATGCTGCCTTCGGTGAAGCTCAGCGCCATCCAGGGTTCGAACCGGGTGATGACCCGCGGCTTCACCATCGGATGGGTCGAAAGATAATAATTCAGGCCATCGGCCCAGGCCTGCATCAGCTTCTTGAGCCAGGCCGGGCTGCGGGCATAGTCGGCCTGCAACCGGGCAGGATCGATGAACAGGCGCTGGCGCAGATCCTGCCAGATCGCCTTCTCGCCCTCGGCTTCGGCAAGGCGGCCCAAGTTGACCAGATAATTGGTCTCGATCCGGTTGAAGTCGTCTTCGGCCTGGGCATAAACCATGCCGAACACGGCGTCGGCATCGGTTGCGCCATGGACATGGGCGATGCCCCACTGGTCGCGGGTGATGGTGACCTTGGCCGGCGAGAGCGCGGTCGGCGATTGGGCAAGGGCAGGGCAGGCGGCAAGAGCGACCAATGCCCCCGCAAGGGAGGTGGCGCGCGGCAGGAATTTCGTCATAGAGAGGGGGAGTAATGAAGGGGGCGGGGCGGCGCAAGCAGCCTCCCGTCAAGGGGGATGATATCGATGCACAGGCTTTTGATCCTGCTGGCCTTTCTGTTCGTCGCGCCGATGCCGGCGGGGGCGGAGCAGGCCGCGCCGGCGCTCTATCTGCTGCGCCCCGATGCCGTGTTCGACGGCGCGACGTCGCATCGCGGATGGGCGGTGCTGGTGCGCGGCAATCGGATCGAGGCGGCCGGACCGGGGATCGTGGTGCCGGCCGGAGCGACCGTCATCGAGCTGCCCGGCAAGACCCTGCTCCCCGGCCTGATCGAGGGCCATTCGCACCTCTTCCTGCACCCCTATAACGAGACAAGCTGGGACGATCAGGTGCTGCACGAGCCGCTGGCGCTGCGCACGGTGCGAGCCACGGTGTCGGCGCGGGCGACGCTGATGGCGGGTTTCACCACCGTGCGCGATCTCGGCACCGAAGGGGCTGGCTATGCCGATGTCGGCCTCAAGCAGGCGATCGAGCAGGGGATCATCGCCGGACCACGCATGCTGGTGGCGACCCGCGCGCTGGTGGCACCGGGCGCCTATGGCCCGCGCGGGTTCGAGCCGGGCGTCGTCGTGCCGCTGGGCGCGGAGGAGGCCGGCGGCCCCGATCTGGTGACGGCGGTGCGGCGACAGATCGCGGCCGGCGCCGATGTCGTGAAACTCTATGCCGACTATCGCTGGGGCAAGGGTGAGCCGAGCCGGCCGACCTTCACCCAGGCGGAAATGGCCGCAGCGGTGGAGGCTGCGCACAGCGCCGGGCGCAAGGTCGCGGCCCATGCCGCCACCGACGAGGGGGTGCGCCGGGCGATCCTGGCCGGGGTCGACACGATCGAGCATGGCTATGAGGGCAGCGCCGCGACCTTCGCGCTGATGAAGGCGCATGGCGTCGGTTATTGCCCGACCCTGGCGGCGTCCGATGCCACCGCGCGCTATCGCGGCTGGACCGGGGCGGAACCGGCGCCGGCGGCGGTGACGCAGGCGCGCCAGGCGTTGGATCGCGCGCGGGCCGCCGGCGTCGCCATCTGCCTGGGCGGCGATGTCGGCGTGTTCGCCCATGGCGACAATGCCCGTGAGGCAGAACTGATGGCGGCCGCCGGCATGGCGCCCCGCGACGTGCTGGTCGCCGCGACCGGCGGCAATGCGGCGCTGTTCGGCCTTGCCGACCGGCTGGGCGCGGTGAAGCCGGGCCTGCTCGCCGATCTGGTCGCGGTCGAGGGCGATCCGACCCGCAGCATCGTCGCGCTGCGCCAGGTCGGCTTCGTGATGAAGGACGGCGTCATCTACAAGGGGCCGGGCGCGCAGCCATGAACCGGGGCGATCGCGCTTTTCTGGGCCATCCGCGGGGCCTGGCCTATCTGCTGTTCACCGAAGCGTGGGAGCGTTTCTCCTATTATGGCATGCAATCGCTGCTGGCTCTCTATCTGGTCAAGCATCTGCTGCAGCCGGGACAGGCTGACGGCCTGCTCTTCTTCGATGCCTTTCGCCAGCTCTATGGCGGGCTGGACGGCCAGCCGCTCGCCTCCGCCATTGTCGGCACCTATTTCGCCAGCGTCTATGTGACGCCGATCCTGGGCGGGCTGGTCGCGGACCGGCTGCTGGGCCGGCATCGCACGGTGCTGCTGGGCGCATTGACGATGATGACGGGCCATTTCCTGATGGCGGTCCAGGCTGCCTTCCTGCCCGCGCTCGGCTTGCTGGTGCTGGGCAGCGGCCTGTTCAAGGGCAATCTCGCCAGCCAGATCGGCGCGCTCTATCGCCATGATGACCCGCGTCGCGATGGCGCGTTCCAGCTTTATTATCTGGGCATTAATATCGGCCTGATCGCCGCGCCGCTGGTGATCGGCACGCTGGCGGAAACGCGCGGCTGGCATGTCGGCTTTGCCGTCGCCGGGGTTGGTATGGGGATCGCCACGATCATCTATCTCGCCGGACGCAGGCATCTGCCGGTTGACGATTATCGCCCCAGATTGAACGGACGCGGGCGCATGACCGGGCAGGATTTGCGTGGCCTGCTGGGCATCGTCCTGCTGATCCCGCTGCTGGCGATCACGCTGCTGCCCAACAACCAGATATTCAACGCCTATCTGATCTGGGGCGACGCGCATCTGGAACTGACGTTGGGCGGGCTACGCGTGCCGACGAGCTGGCTCATCACCCTTGATGCGGGGCTGGGCCTGACCATCCTTGCCAGCCTGCCTTTCGTCTATCGCCGCTATGCGCGCCATCGGCCCGAGCCCGGCGATCTTGCCAAGCTGACGATCGGGTCGCTCTTTGCGACGGGGGGCATGCTCTGCCTGGCACTGGGATCGGCGCTGGCGGGGGCGGACGGCAGGACGGGGCTGGGCTGGGCGATCGCCTTCCATCTGCTGAATGGCATCGGTTTTGCCCATATATTGCCGGTCAGCCTGGCGCTGTTCACCCGCGCCGCGCCGCCGCGCCAGGCCGGGTTGGCGATCGGCCTCTATTATCTCGTCTTCTTCCTTGGCAATATTCTGGTCGGCTGGGTGGGGGGCTTCTACGCCCGCATGCCGGCGACCGCCTTCTGGCTGCTGCATGCCGGGATCGCTGCGGGATGTGGTGCGATTTTCCTGATATTGACGCTACGGAAAGCGATTTTCCGGTCGGATTGACGCTTTTTTCACGTTCGACCGACGCCTGGCCTCACACTGGCCATGCCATTCCCCATGCTGCGAGCGCGGGCATCCGACGCGCGCCGACAGGAGGGAATGATGACTGCCGATTTCGATCCCGCCGATTTTGACGGCGACAGCGCGCTCGATACCGACATGGCCGGTTTCGACATCGACCCCAAGCTGCGGCCGGTGCGGCACCTGCCGCTGCTGGTGCAGGCCAGCGGCCGCTACAATTTCGTGCGCTCGCCGCGCTTTCCGATGCCGCGCGCGCTGCCCGGTGCGGTCGATCGCTTCGATGACGATATCAATGCGCTGACGCTCTACACGCGCGAGGAGCTGCGGCTGGACGTCGATGGCCGCTATCCGCAGATGACGGTCAGCGGCACGCGCGCCGGCCCGCTGGGACCGGTGGTCAGCTGGGTCGCGGCGCTGACCCGGACCGGGGCCAATCATTATAGCGGCCAGATCTGGTTCAAGGATGGCCAGGTCGGCGCCATCCCCCATACCCAGATCAGCCTGAAGGTGACGAAGAGCCTGCTCGCCGCCCAGCGCAAGGTGGAGGCGACCTTCAGCGGCGGCGGCGCAGCGAGCTTCGTGCGCACCTATGTTTTCAGCTCTTCGAGCTTCCGTCCGGCCGAGTTCGAATATGACACGGTGGCCGGCGCGACCCGCGTGACGGAAATCGGCACGCACGACCATCCCAATCATCCCGCGACCATGGCCAGCGAGACGCTGAGCCTCGACACCGTCTATCGGCGGGCGGGATTCAACGTCAGCGATGCGCCTGGCAATGGCGCCATCCCGCTCGGTGCGGCCGGCGCCGACCAGCGCTGGACCGACCAGGAAATGCATGATGCGATGCAGATCTACTGGTCGCGCTTTGCCGACAAGCCGCAATGGTCGCTGTGGGTGCTGTTCGCCTCGCTCCATGTGCAGGGCAGCAGCCTGGGCGGCATCATGTTCGACGATATCGGGTCGAACCATCGCCAGGGGACGGCGATCTTTACCGACGCCTTCATCGCCCATCCGCCGGCAGGCGATGCCGATCCCGACGCCTGGGTCCGCCGGATGCGCTTCTGGACCGCCGCGCATGAGGTCGGCCATGCCTTCAACCTGGCGCATAGCTGGCAGAAGTCGCTGGGCACGCCCTGGATTCCGCTGGCCGACGATCCCGAAGCGCGCAGCTTCATGAACTATCCCTATGCGGTGGCGGGCGGCCAGGCGGCCTTCTTTGCCGATTTCGACTTCCGCTTTTCCGATTCCGAACTGCTGTTCATGCGCCATGGCCCCGAACGCTTCGTGCAGATGGGCAATGCCGACTGGTTCGACCAGCATGGCTTCTCGCAGGTGGCGTTGGACCCCAATGAGGAGTTCGGCCTGACCCTGTCGGTCAATGCTCGTGACAATCGCCTGCCCTATCTGTTGCCGCCGGTGGTCGAGATGGCACTGGTCAACCGTAGCGGCCGGCCCAAGCTGGCATCGGCGGCGCGCCTGTCGGAACGGGCAGGCCTGACCCTGATCATCAGCAAGGATGGTCGGCCCGCGCGCCAATGGTCGCCCTATTCGCGCCATTGCGGCGAGAGCCTGGAAATCATCCTGGGTCAGGGTGAGGCGCTCTATGACAGCGTGCTGGTCGGCGCCGGCCGCAATGGCTGGGACATGGCCGAACCGGGGCGCTACACCATCCAGGCGATGCTGGTCGTCGACGGCCGGGCCGTCATCTCCAACCCGCTGGAGGTGAAGGTGGAGCCGCCCGAAAACCGCGAGGAAGAGCGGCTGGCGCAGGATATCTTCACCCCGGAAGTCGGCCAGGTGCTGGCCGTCAACGGCACGCGTGGCGTTCAATCGGCGGTCTATGCGCTGCGGGCGGCTACGCGGATGCGCCAGCATCCGCTCGCGCGCCAGGCGGCGATCGCGCTCGCCGGCCCGTTGGCCGACGAATATAAGCTGCTGCAGGTGGATGAGCGGGCACGGCCCGGTGAAGCCCCTGTCGCTGCCGCCCGCCGCATCGAGGTTTATGAAGCCGATCTCAAGGAAGCACGTCATCTGTTGGCGATCGCGACCGAGGGCAGTGCCGATACCGCCGTCAATGCCGTCGGCCATACCCGGTTCCTGCGCGAGGCGGGCAAGCTCGCCCGCGCGCTGGATGGCGGGATTGCCCCGGCGCTGCGCCAGACGGGGCTGGGCTTCGACGCGGTGCGGGCGGGCGATGTCATCGGTGGCTTCAACCTGGGCCAGGACATGCAGCGCATGCTGGCCCTCAAGGCGAACGGCCTCAGTATCTGATCCATGCAGGCGCATCGCCTGTCATGGCGGTGCGCCCCATCATTCCGAAAGGGGACCAACAATGTCGGAATTTCGCAAAATCACCATCGCACTCGAACAGGGATTCAAGGATGACAGCGTCCGTATCTCGATCGGCGACCGGCTGGTGCATTGGCTCGACCATGTGAAGACCCGCGCCAAGATCGGCGTCGCCCACACGCTGGAACTCAGTCTGCCGGCCGGCAATGATCCGGTGCAAGTGGAATTGCCGAGCAAGGATGTGCGCATCTCGATCGAGCCAGGGATGGGCGAGGCATGCTATTGGGGCGTGTCGGTCAGCCCGAACGGCAAGGCCATGTATGTAAAGCGCTCAGTCGAGCCCTTCGCTTATGTCTGATATGCTCCGTGCGGCGTTGATAGGGGTTTCCCTTATTGTCCTCGCCCTGCTTGTCATTACGGTCCCGCAACCTACTTTTGATCCGTCACGAACTATGGGGGTATATATGGCTGAATCCTACGACACCGACGCCAATTATGTCATCAAGCTGACCGACCCGGCCGATCCGAACAAGGTCGTTGGCTATGCCTTTGTCGAGCAGGTCCATTATCTGGCCGCCGATGATGACAGCGATGATGCCAAGGCGGCGATCGCCGGCGTAGCCGGCCTGTTCACCGATGGTCCGGTTCTGGATGCGGTCGCCCTGCCGGGGCAGCAGCGCGCCACCCGCGCCTATTTTGCCGAGATCGGGTCCGGCAAGGCCGACTTCGCCTGAGGCCGATCGCGCCCATGAAGATGTTCCGGCGCGGGGCGCATCGCTCCCGCCGTCCAGCCGACACCCTCGCACGGATCATGCCTGTGGCCCGTGCGCTGGGTGTCACGCGGCTGGCCGACGTGACCGGCCTTGACCGCATCGGCATCCCCGTATTCCAGGCGGTCCGTCCCCTGTCACTGTCGCTGTCCGTGTCGCAGGGCAAGGGCGCGACGCCCGATGCCGCGCGCGTCTCCGCGCTGATGGAAGCGATCGAACTGCATCATGCCGAAACCTGCTCCGCCAGCAGCCATGGTGTTGCGGATGCCGGCGAAGCCCGGCTCTGGAGTCAGATGGCGCGTGCCGACAAGCAGGGCGCTTCCTTTCATCCGGTCCGACCGCGCGGCTGGGTCGAGGCGATCGACCTGCTCAGCGGGCGGACGATGCGGATACCCCATGGGCTGGTGACGATGGATTTCACCATGCCGGCCGAACCCGATCTGTGGCCCAACAGCAATGGGCTGGCATCCGGCAACACCCCGGCCGAGGCGCGCTGTTCGGCGCTGTGCGAACTGATCGAGCGCGAGGATCATGCTCGCTGGCTGGAACGGGGGCTGCGCGCGCGCCGGGCGAGCGCGATCGATCTGGACAGCGTGACCGATCGGCTGGGACGCAGCCTGATCGCGCGGGTGCGGCGCGCGGGCTTGGCGTTGTCCTTGTGGGACATGACCGGTCCGATCGGCGCGGCGGTGATCGGCTGCGCCATCACGGAACGCGGCGCCGCCCGCAGCGTGCAATTGCCGCCGGCAATGGGGGCGGGATGTCATCCCGATGCCGGCGTCGCACTCGCCCGCGCCATTTGCGAGGCGGCGCAGACCCGTGCCGCGCTGATCGCCGGTGCGCGCGACGATATCGATCCGGCGCGCTATCGCGATGCCGGGCAGCAGCGGCAGGGCTTCCTGCTGGCGATGCTCGATTTCGCGCCGGCAACCCGACCCTGGTCGGCGGTTCCCTCCGTGGCGCATGATGGGGCGGAGGATGATCTGGCCTGGCTGCTCGATCGCTGTGCGATGGTGGGGGCAGGGCCGGTCGCCTGTCATGACCTGACCCGGCCCGACCTCGGCATCGATGTGGTGAAGCTGCTGGTGCCGGCCTTTGGCGATCATGATCGGCCATCGCGCACAGGCACGATGCAAGCGGCGATGGAGCCGGCATGAGTCTGCATGCGATTGTCTTTGCCGGGCCGAGCCTGGGCGGTTCCGTGATGGCCTTGCCCGATGGTGTCGAGTTGCGCGGGCCGGCGCGGCGCGGCGACATGCTGCGCGCCGCGATCGAACGACCGGCCGCGATCGGCCTGATCGACGGACTGTTCGAAACCACGCCATCGGTCTGGCACAAGGAAATCATCCAGGTGATGGCCGAGGGGATCGCCGTCTATGGCGCGGCCAGCCTGGGCGCATTGCGCGCGGCGGAACTGGCGCCGTTCGGCATGGTGGGCATCGGCGCCATCGCGCAGGCTTACGAGATGGGGCAGATTGAGCGGGACGATGCGGTGATGGTCAGTCATGCGCCGGCAGAATTGGGCCATCGCGCGATGACGCTGGCGCTGGTCGATGCCGAACATGCGATTGCGCAGGTGGAGATGGCGGCAGGCGACCGCGCGCTGCTGCTGCGGCTGGCGCGGCGGATGAATTTCCGCGATCGCAGCTGGGCGCTGATCGGCGACGCCTTCCGGCAGGCGACCGGGCGCGACCTGCCACCGATCGATCAGGGGCTTAGCCTCAAGCGCGAGGATGCGGAGTTGTTGCTGCGGACGATTGCGGGCCCGGTGGTCGCGCCGCGTGTCGCGCCGCCGCCGCAAAGCTTCTTCCTGCGCAGCCTGCGCGCGGAGATTAGCGCGGCGTGATGCGCAATCCGGCCTGTTCCAGCCCGGTCAGGAACAGGCTGCGTTCGGCCGGCCCCTGCAGCGGCAGGAACTGGATCATGGTGTCGACCAGATCGGCGTCGCGGGCCGGACCATCGCCCTGCCACAGGCTGGCGAAACGCTGGCGCAGTTCGTCGATCACCGGGGCGGCCTGCTTCGCGCCGCCCAGCATGCCCAGATTGGCGCCCCGCACCGCCAGATAATGGATCGATCGATTGCGGCCGATCTCGAACTGGGTTTCCGCTGCCTCATGCTCGCCCGACAGGGCATAGAGCACCGCGAGATCGGAAAAATATTCGTCCGACGGGAAAGGGTTCAGCTCGAAGGCGCGGGCGATCAGGCGCTGCGCTTCCTTCATCTCGCCCAGATGGACGAGGCCAAAGCCGATCTCGTTGATGCCGTCGGCGTGAAAGGGCGTCAGGTCGAGCGCGGTCATGAAGCCCTGCATCGCCTGCTTCATGTCGCCGCGTCGCAAATAGCACCAGGCGAGGCGCGACTGCACGCCGCCATGGGTGGGTTCCAGCGCGACCGCACGGGTGCAGAGATCGAAGGCGCGGGCGCGCAGCGGCGCGGCGTCATGGCCCGCCATCAACTGCATGAAATCGGTGTTGTAGAGGCGCGCCAGTTGCAGATAGGCGTTGGTCAGGCGCGGTTCCAGCAGGATAGCGCGCTCCAGCAGGTCGGCACCTTCCTGCACCTCGGCCAGGCTGGCGGCCGCCAATGTCTTGGCGCGGGCGGTGAAATAGAGCGGATAGGCGTCCGACCCGCTGGGCACGCGTCCTTCCATCAGCTTGCCGACATCGCGTTCGACCACCGGCAGGATGGCGCCAGCGATCCGGGCGACCAGATCGTCGATCGCGGCGAGCAATTCGCCCTGGCGCACGGTCAACTGGCGCGTCCAGACCAGGAAGCCGCTGTCGATCCGCGTCATGCGCAGGTTGATGCGCCAGCCATCGCCGTCGGCGCGGACCGACCCGTCCAGCGCATAGCTGGCGATCGAGGCGGGGGCGGCCGCCTTCATCCGCTCGGCCGATGGCGCGTCGACCGACAGGATGCGCAGGTCGCGCATGCCGCCCAGGGCGGTCTGCAGATCGTCATGGCAGATACTGGTGAGCAGGGCGCCGTCCGGGCCGCCATCGCCGATCAGGCTGAACGGGGCGATCACCAGAATCGGCGGCTCGACATTGGCCTGCGGGATTGTGGCGATGGCGGGCGCGGCGGTCGCGCGCGGGGCGGGAGCGATGACCGATCCGACCGTCGTCAGTTCGCGCAGCAGCCTTTCGGTGTCGGGCGACACGCGGGCATCCAGATCGCGTTGCAGCCCGGTCTCCAACTGGCGGTAGCGGCGGTGGAGCGCGACATGGTCGCCGGCCTTCTGGTCGAGCGCCATGCCGAGCCGGGCGATCCGTTCATCGCCGGTGTCGAGCCGCTGCAACTGGGTCAGGATCGCCCGGCGCAGGTCGAGCAGATCGTCCTGGCCATTGCGCTCGACAGCGTGCAGCACATCCTGGACGATGCGTTCGCGCCAGCGTTGCCGTTCGATCATCAGCCAGTCGTCGAAGCTGCGATCCAGCCCCTCCAGCCCATCCAGTATCGCGCTGCCCGCGCCATCCAGGACGCGGGCCAGCCCGGCCAGGTCGTTGGCGGCGGCGCAGGCCAGTATCTCGCCCAGGTCGCTGGAAAAGCCACCCTCTGCCAGATGCAGGTCACGTCGTTCGATTTGGATGAGCGGGGCGGCCGGATGCGCACGCAGGTCGGTCAGCGCCTGGCGCAGGCTGGCGCGCGCCTGCACCTCGCCCCGGTCGCTCCACAACAGGCCGACCAGCCGGTCGCGACTGGCGCGGCGATCGGGCTCCAGCGCAAGATGGGCGAGCAGGGCACAGGCCTTGCGGCTGCGCGGGCTATGGTCGCGTCCGTCCGCCTCGTCGATCAGGCGGAAATCGCCGAGCAATCGAAAGCGAAACCGAAGCTCGCCAGCCGCTGTCACCATCATGCCCTTTATTGCTGGCGGCCTGCAGTGCCGGGCCGCCGATCGATCCGCCCTAACACAGCTTACTGAACAGGGCGACGGTCCGTTTAGGCTGCGTCACGATCGAGGGCCATAGCCAATTCAGCGGTCGAACAGCTTGATCTCCGCCAGCCGGATCGCCTTGCCCTGGGGCTGGCGCATCAGCACCCGCCACTGGCGCGCGGCGCGGCCGGCAAAGCGCAGGTCGGTCACGCCATTGGCGAGCGGCGCGCCCTTGGGCGTCGCGACATCGCGCCATTGGCCATCGACCATGGCCTGCAGGCGATAGGATTGCGGCACGGCAAACTGCTTGCCGTCGGCGAAGAAGGCGAGTTCGGCGCGGCCGATGGACACTGGCTTGCCCAGGTCGATGGCATACCATTGGTTGGCCTCTCCGGGCGCGGAGGACCAGCCATTGGGCAGTTCGGGGAAGAACCAGGTGCGGCCGTCGATCGCGTCATGGACATTTTCGGGGTCGGTGTTGCTGGATGCGCTGCCGATCGGGAACTGGCCGCGCACCAGTTGCACGGCGCGGTTGATCGGCCGGGCGACCGGCGCATTGGCGACGCGCGCCACCGGCAGCTCGATCCGGCCCAATGTCTCGCGCCGGGCGACTTCCTTGCCGTCGACCTCGACCGACAGGCCCTTGCCCCGGCCATAATGGCTGCCGTCCGCGTCCCAGGTCACGGCGATGCGATGGCCATGATAGGGCACGTCCTGCGCCCGGAACCAGGCCAGCGCCTGCGGATCGCCGGCGTCGGGCAGCAGCGGGTTCACCTCCAGCACGTCGTCGGCGCGGGGGCGGATGCCGACCAGACCGCCCAGGATCAGGTCATTATAGCCCGAATGGAAATAATGATGGCTGCGATCGAGGCCGACGATCGGCTTGCCGGTTTCGGGATGATAATCCTCCTCCAGATCGAGCCGGTTCCCCTGATAATGGAGCGCGGTATATTGGCGCAGCAGGCGCATATAGTCGCTGCGGGTCACCGGGCCCTGCTGGGCATGATGATCGAGCAGATTGGCCATGGCGATCAGCACCTGGGTCGTCTGATAGGGCCAGATCGGGCCGTTCCACTGGCATTCCGGTGCATCGCCCAGATAGCGATATTGCCGCATATAATATTCGTAATTCGCTTCGACCGTGCGCATGCCCGCCTTGCCGGCGAGCGAGGCGGGGTCGAGCAGATGCGCCCAGGCGCCGGCATATTTGGCGTCGTCCGGGACCAGGTCGAACATCCAGGGGAGGTAGCCGACCAGTTCGCGATTGCGGATCGGATCCCAATATTTGACGTGCGGATTCTTGCGGCTCTCGTGCCGGTCGATGAAATGGTCGAGCTTCTCGCTCCACAGGTCGGCAAGGACATGGTCCTTCAGCGCCTGTGCCCGCGCCTCATATTCCTGCGCCATGGCGGTGTCGCCGGCCATGGTCGCCATCTTCGCCAGCGCGCGGGCATTGGCATACATGTAGCTGTTGACCGAGGGGCGGAAGGCGTCGCCACCGCGGAAGCCGTCCTTGCCGCCCGAGGCGTCGATCGAGGAGACGGTATATTCGGTCGCGTCGAGCAGCGGCTCGACGAAATAGAGCCCCTTGTCGAAGTCGAACTTCTCGTCCCACAGGCGGTAGATATGGCGCATCACCGGCAGATGTTCGAGCACGCCTGCCTTGTCGCCGTCGATCAGGTAACGGCCCCAGACCGAGTCCGCCATATAGTCGGTGAAGTGGCGGTCATTGCCGCCGCGATACATGAAGCGGATATAGTCGTCGGCAAAGCGCCGGTCGTTCAGCCAGCGCCCTTCGGCCAGATGAAAGCCGGTCGCGTCGTTGAGGCTGGCATAAGGATGGCGCTGCCAGTCGACATCGTCGAAAAATTCGGTGGTGATATAGCCTTCTTCGCCCAGATCGCGCTGATGCCCGCGATATAGCTGCCAGCGATAATAATAGACGGCGTCGATCTTCGGATCGGCGGATTCGAAGAAGGGGATGCGATCCTGATACCAGGGCGCGTCATTGCCGAAGCGCTGCACCGCGATGGCATGGGTATCCATACCGGCGGTGCGGGGAGGGGGAGAAGCGGCACCCATGCCGATCATGGCAGCCCCTGCCAGCAGAAGCATCCTCATCGCGCGCATCGTCCGTCTCCCTATATCCTGAAACAAATATGGCGGCCGTTCCGGGGAGTTGGAGAGGTTCCCGGAACGACCGCCATGAAAATGGGGCGCAGCGAGGAGACGCCACGCCCCATCGGGCACTTATTTGAAGGTGTAGCGGACACCCAGCGCGAAGGTGCGCGACAACAGGGTGGTGCCCAGGTTGAACTGATCCGGGCCGCCGACATCTTCGAACTTATAGTAGGTCTGCTGCTTCGACTTGGTGAGGTTCACCGCGTCGAAGGTCACACCCAGGCGATCATTGACGTTCCAGGTGAGCTGGAGATCCAGGCTTTCCTCCGGGTTACGCCACACGCCGATCGGATTGGCGAACAGGCGTGCCTCGTTATTGGCGAGGAATTCCTTGCGCCAGATATAGGACAGGCGCGCGCCGATTGGACCATTATCATAGGCCAGGGTGGCGTTGTAGCTGAGGTCAGACACGCCGAAGAAGGACGAGCTTGCCTGACCGGTCACTTCGCCGGCCGAATTGGTGAGCGGGATATTCTGCTTGGAGTCGAGGACCGTGACGCTGCCCACGAAGCCCAGACCCTTGAGCGGACCCGGCAGATAGCTGGGGAAGTAAGTCAGGCCCAGTTCCAGCCCCTTGAGCACGCCGTCCGACGCATTGACCGGGCGGGTGATGGCGAAATAATCCGTTGCGCCGGCTTCGATGCCGTTGTTCGGGATATATTCCATGACGGTCAGCGGAACGACCAGGCCGCTGATCTCGCGGCGGAAGCCCGTCAGCGTGATCGCGCTGTTGCGTTCGAAATACCATTCCAGCGCCACGTCGAAATTCTTCGAATGGGTCGGCGCCAGGCTGGCCGTGCCAGCGCTGCCGCTGCCATAGCCGACATTGGTGAGGTCACCGGTCAGGTTATAGTTCGGGTTGATATCGCCGAAGTTGGGACGACGCAGCGTTTCGCCATAGTTGAAGCGCAGGCGCAGATTGTCGAAGATTTCGTAGCGGGCGGTGAAGCTGGGCAGCCACTTGTCCGAGCCCTGCGACACACCAGTATGCGCGCCACCATTATAGCGGTCGAAGAAGTTGTAGTCGGTGTCGACCGTCACGTAGCGGACGCCAGCCTGCAGCTTGAGCGGACGGCCGAAGATCGAGACCTCGCCATCGGCCTGCACATACATGGCGATGGTGCTTTCATCGATGTCGAAGGTCTTCTGCAGCGACAGCTGGTCCGAGGTCGGCAGGCCATAGAGGCCACGCACCAGATCTGCATTGTCATGCAGCCAATAGCCGTTGGCCAGCGTCCAGCTGGACGGCACGTCGGCGCGGCCCTGGTAGAAGTCCTTGTTGGTGAAGGCGGCGCCTTCGCCCAGATCGGCCAGGGTGGTCGCCACCAGCGGTGCGCCACGATCCTGCGTGCGCACGGCGTTCGATGCCTTGCGCTGGTCGATGCGAATGCCGGCCTTCAGCTGGCGGATGAAGCCTTCGTCCCAGGTGTAATAGCCATCGAGCGTGCCGGTGATGGCGCTGCCCTTGTCGCGATTGGCATTGTCGTACATCTGTACGACGTTCCAGATGCTGGGGTCGTTCAGCAGGCTGTCGTCGCTGAAGTGGTAGGACGGGATGCCACCACCAGCGTTGAAATCGACGTCGATCGAGCTGGCGACACGGTCGGTGCGCATCGCGATGAAGGACGACTTCACCTTGCTGGTCTGGTAGGCGAGGTCGCCGACGATCTTGCCGCGATCGCCCAGATCCCACTTGCCGTTCAGGGCATAGACGAAGCTGTCGGTCTTCGACTTGGTGAAGTCGCCGCTGTTGAAGCCATAGACGTCGGCCACGCCGGTGCGCGACTTGACGATGTTGGTGCCTTCATAGGTTTCGACGGTGCCGGGGTTGCCCCACCAGTCGACGAAGCTGAACTGCAGGCTGTTGAAGGTTTCGCCGCGATAGCCGGCATAGAAGACTTCAGCGGTGTAGACCGAGCTGCTGTTCGGTGCCCACTGCAGGGCGACGTTGAAGGACGGCCGCTCGCGCTTGCCATAGAGGTCGGAGCTGAACACGGCGTCGCGCGACAGGAGATAGGGAACCTGCGCGCCGTTGATGTCGAGCGTCGAGCCAGCGGCGGTGGGCAGGCCGCGGTCAAGGCCGGGCTGCCAGTTCACATTGTCCGGGCCGGGGAAGATGCGTTCCAGACGCGAGAAGCCGTTGCCGGCTTCGGCAGCGAACGGCACCAGCGCACCGGCCGTGACGGTCTGGTCGCGATATTTGGTGCGGGTGTAGCTGCCGTTCACCAGAATGCCGATGTCGCCGATGCCGGTTTCCCAGCGGTCGCTGACCAGCAGTGCGACGTTCGGATTATAGGTGTCGGCCTGCTCGTTATAGATGCCGCGGGCCAGGCCCGAAATGGCGAAGCCGTCGAAATCGAACGGGCGACGGGTCTGGACGTCGACCTGGCCGGCGAGGCCGGTTTCGATCTGGTCGGCCGAGCGGGTCTTGTAGACGTCGACGCGGTTGACGAGGTTGGCCGAGATATCCTGCAGCGAGAAGGACTGGCCGGCAGCGGTGAAGATGTTGCGACCGTTGAGGGTGGTCAGCGCGTCGGGCAGGCCGCGGATCGAGATGCCGGCAGCTTCGCCGCCAGCGCGGTTGGTGACCTGAATGCCGGTCACGCGCTGGAGCGCTTCAATGACGTTATTGTCCGGCAACTTGCCGACATCTTCCGAGACGATCGAGTCGACGATCTGGGTCGAGTTCTTGCGGACGTTCAGCGCGCCGACGATCGAGGCGCGCACGCCGGTGACGACGATGTCGGCGGATTCATCTGCCGGCGCGTCCTGCGCGATGGTCTGCGGAGCGGCGTCGGTCTGCGCGAAGGCGGCGCCCGACAGAGTCAGTGCGACAAGCGACGCAGAACAGAGTGCGATCGGCCGGATAGCCATTTTCAAGTCCTCCCCAAGGGGCTGGCCCGTTGCCATGCCCACGAATTACTCGGACTAATTATTTCCACATGCTGAGAAGCGCAAGTGAAATATTGGGCCGGGGTTGCGCTCGTGGCACCCATGTTGCAATTTTGCCGCAGCGATTTTGGCCCGGTTTTTCGGGCATTTCAGGCCATAAAAAGCCGAAAGGCCATGGGCTTGCGCGGCTTTTGGCGGCGCGAGCCCATGGCCCTATTTGTCAGACTCGGCGAGTCGCGGTCAGTCGGCGTACCATTGCGTGCGCGGATCCTTGCTGCGCGCGAGGCCGATGCGGCCGTCGATCGCGGCGAGATGCTTGCCGGCGACGGCGATGGTCGCGAAGCGCACCGTGCCCTGGGCGGCATCCTCGAACCGGACGAACTGGCTACGCAGCGCGAAATCGGCACTGCGATCATCCTTCATCAGGCTGACCGTGCCGTCCTTCGCCGCGACCAGATAATGGTCGGGCAGCAGGATGGGGGAGAGCATCACGCTCTTCGCGCCGGCGCGACCGGGCGACTGGCGGAACTGGGTCTGGGCGAGCGCGGGATTCCCCGCGATCAGGTCGGTGCCCTGATGGGCCAGCAGCGCCTTGGGATCGGCAGCCGAGACGAACCGTTCCGGCATGGCGCCGTTGCCCACGGGCACGCCGAAGTCCGGGGTGCCGTCGGCCTGGAAATAGAGGCGCTGGACGCGGGTGTGGCGGTCGGGGTTGAACAGCGGGTCGCCCTGGATCGCCTCATAGTCGCGGCCATGATAGACGAGGATGTCGCGGCCCTTCTCGTCCACGGTGAAGCTGTTGTGGCCGGGGCCATAGACGCTGGTTTCGGTGCAGGTCTTGAACACCGGCTGGGGCGACTTGGTCCAGCTCTTGGGATCGAGCAGGTCGGCATTCTCGTCCGCGGTCAGCATGCCCAGGCAATAGCGCGCGTCGGTGGCGCTGGCCGAATAGGTCATGAACAGACGGCCGTTGCGATGCAGGACGGCGGGGGCTTCGGCCACCTTGTAGCCGCGCACTTCCCAATCGAGTGTCGGCACGGTCAGGCGGGTCGCCTTGCCGGCCAGCTTCAGCGGCGATTCCAGCTTGGCGATGTAGAGATTGCTGTTGGTGTCGATGCCCGGTTCCTTCTGGGCCCAAGCGAAATAGCGCACGCCCTTGTGGACGAAGCTGGTCGAATCGAGATTGAAACTGTCCCGGGGGGCATGGAACTCACCCAGCACGCTCCACTTGCCGGTCATCGGATCGGCGCCGTCGCACACCACGGCATAGGTGCGGATGCGGAACACGTCGTCGCCGCCGCCGCTCGGACCGGCGGCGAAATACATATACCATTTGCCGTCGATCTGGTGGAGTTCGGGCGCCCAGATGAAGCCGGAGCGCGGGCCGCTTGCCTCATGGCGCCACAGCACCGCCTCCTCGGCGGTGGCAAGGCCGGCCAGTGTCTTGGAGCGGCGCAGCACCAGACGGTCATATTCGGGCACCGATCCGGTCATGTAATAATAGCCGTCATCGTGCAGGAAGACCTGCGCGTCGGCGCGCTGCTTGACCAGCGGATTGACCGGCACCGGGGCGGCAACGGCCGGAGCGGCGGCGCCAGCACGGGCGGCGATCGGCGCGGCCGACAAGGCGGCAGTGCTGGCAAGGAAGCCACGGCGGGACAGGGCGAAATTCATTCTTCTCTCTCCTGATGCCGCGGCGGGACGCGGCGATAGTCAGACAATTGGATCAATAATCGGCAACGGGCCAGCCGTCAGCCCCCCAGCGCACCGGGGCGATGCGCAAGGTGGGGGCGCCGTTCGCCTGTTTGTCATAGGCATGGTAAACGACATAGTCCTTGCCGTCCTTGTCATGCAGCCAGCCGGCATGGCCGGGGCCACGGAAACGCTGTTGTTCCTGCAGGTCGGCGCGCAGGAAGATGCTGCCGCCGCCTTCCATCAGCGGGCTGCCGTCCTTGCCCAGATAGGGGCCCGTGATGTCCTTGGAGCGGCCCATCACGGTGTAATAGGTGCTGTTCACGCCCTTGCAGCAATAGTCATAGCTGACCATCAGCCAATAATAGCCGCCATGGTCGACGATGAAGGGCGCTTCCACCGGCGCCGGGCCGCCGGCGGGGGCGGGGCGACGTGCGATCGAATAGGGCTTGGCCTTGGGATCCTTGGGCTTGCCGGTCCTGGGATCCAGCTCGAACAGCTTGATGCCGGTCCAGAAGCTGCCGAGGCTCAGCCAGTGGCGGCCATCGCGGTCGATGATGAAATTGGGATCGATGGCGTTATAATCATCCTCCCTGGTCGACATGACGACCAGCCCCTCGTCGCGCCAGCCGAAATTCTTCGCCTTGGGGTCCAGTGTCGGGCTGGTGGCAAGGCCGATGGCCGAGCGGTTCGAACCGAAGGTCGAAACCGAATAATAGAGGCGATAGCGGCCGTTCACATAGGAAATGTCGGGCGCCCACATGCCGTTGCTGCCGGGGATTGCCTGCTTGGCCCAGTCGGGCAGGGCGGTGAAGACAGGCTCGCCGGCGGTCCAGTGGACAAGGTCGGGCGAGGTCCGCGTCTCGATCAGCCGGTCGCCATGGCCGGTGCTGAAGACATGATAGGTGCTGCCTTCGCGGATGATGACCGGATCATGGGTGGGGACGAGGTCGCCGGTCAGGCGATCGTTGAGCGTGGTCGCGGGCTGCTCGGTTGGCGCTTGCGCAATCGCGCTGCCGGCCAGCAGGGCAAGGCTTGCCAAGGTGATGATGGTCTGCCGCATCTGCCGGCCTCTCCCCAGATTATCGAAAACGAAAAATGGGCGGGCAGCCCCGAGGAGCCGCCCACCCAGTTGGCGAAAAGCCTTATTGCAGTTCGAGCACGACCACCGACTTGGGCGGCAGCGCGACGGTCAGCGTGCCGCCGCTGACCTGTGCGCCGGTGAAGGCGACGGGCTTGACGGTTTCGGGCGCGTCGAACGTGTTGTGCGAATTGATCGCCGACGCCGTCAGAATACGACCGGTGACGCCGCTGGCGCTCAGGCCGTCCAGCTTCACGGTGACGGTGTTGGTCTGGTTCGGGTCGAGGTTCGACAGGCCGACATGGACCTTGCCGTCCTTGCCCTTGACCGCCGAGCCGCTGACCGCCGGCATCGTGTACTGATCCTTCGCATACCAGGGCGTCTGGATGTCGATCGGCAGCACGGTGGCGTCCTGCCAGGGCTTGTACATCTCGAAGACATGATAGGTGGGCGTCAGCACCATCTTCTTGCCGTCGGTCAGGATCATCGCCTGCAGCACGTTCACCATCTGCGCGATCGCGGTCATGCGGACGCGGTCGGCATGCTTGGCGAAGATATCGAGATGGATCGAGGCGATCAGCGCGTCGCGCAGCGTGTTCTGCTGGCGCAGGAAGCCGGGATGCGTGCCCGGATCCTGGGCATACCAGGCGCCCCATTCGTCGACCGCCAGGAAGACGCGCTTCTTGGGATCATATTTGTCCATGATCGCGCTGTGCTTGGTGATCAGCTCGTCCATGTGCATCGCGCCGTTGAGCGCGTCGGCCCAGCCATTTTCGTCGAAGTCGACGGCGGGCGCGCGCGGCGGCCAGCCACCGGCGGGGTGGACATAATAATGGAGCGAGACGCCATCGAGCTTGTCGCCCGCGACGCGCATCATGGTTTCGGTCCAGTTATAGTCGTCGACATTCGCGCCGGCGGCGACCTTCATGATCTTGGTGCCTGCCGGCGCCTTGACGAAGGTGGCGTAGCGACGGGTTTCGTCGGCGGCGAATTCGGGGCGCATGTTGCCACCGCAACCCCACAGCTCGTTGCCGATGCCGAAATAGGGAACGGCCCAGGGTTCCTTATGGCCGTTCTTGGCGCGCAGTTCGGCAAGGCTGCCGGCGGGCGCGGTCATATATTCGACCCATTCGGCCATTTCCTGCGGCGTGCCATTGCCGACATTGCCGGCGATATAGGCTTCGGCGCCGACCTGGCGCAGCAGCTCGAAAAATTCGTGGGTGCCGACGGTGTTGGGTTCGGTCACGCCGCCCCAATGGGTGTTGACCTTGACCGGGCGGTCCTTCTTGGGGCCGATGCCCTCACGCCAGTGATATTCGTCGGCGAAGCAGCCGCCGGGCCAGCGGATCACCGGTACCGACAGGTTGCGCAGCGCGGCGACCACGTCGTTGCGGAAACCGTTGGTGTTGGGGATGGACTTGTCGTTGCCGACCCACAGGCCGCCATAGATGCCATTGCCCAGATGCTCGGCAAACTGGGTGAAGACGCGCTTGTCATAGACGGCGCCGGGCTGGTCGGCATGGATCGTCGCCGTAGTCGGCTTGCCGCCGGTCTGGGCGTGCGCGGCCGGCGCGAGCGCGGTGGCGCACAGCAGCAGCGCGGCCGTGGTACGGCGCAGGGCTTTCAACATTCCTCTCTCCTCTCGAATGTCAGTCGTGAAATGCGTCGGTGGTTTCCCGCTTGCCGCGCAGGAAGGCGTCGGCGACCAGGCGCAGCGGGTCGGTGTCGACATCGCTGCGGCCGCCGCGGATCAATGTGGCGAAGCGGCTGTAGAGGCCGGCATATTCGATATCCTCGCCATGTTCGGTGCCGCTGGGCAGCGACAGCACGGCGCCGCCATGGCTGAGCTTCAAGGGGCCGGCATCGGTTTCGACGATGATGTCCCAGCTTTGCGGGCCGGTCTGGCGCCAGTCGAGATCCATGTGGATTTCGGCGCCGGCGGTGTCGCGGAACAGGATATCGGCGGCGATCGGCGCTGCGCGGTTTTCCGGCAGCACCAGGGTCGCGTCCTTCAGGAAGAAGGGGCGCGGCAGGATATGGGTCGCGATCGACAGGGCGTTGATGCCGGGATCGAACACGCCGAGGCCGCCGGGCTGCCAGATCCAGGCCTGGCCCGGATGCCAGACGCGGACATCCTCACGCCAGATGATCGACACCTTGTCGATCCGCCGTTCGGCGAGCCAGGCGCGGGCCGGAGCGACGCCAGCGGCAAAGCGCGAATGCCAGGCCGCGAACAGGCTGGCCCCGACCTTGTCGGCACGGGCGCTGAGCGCGGCCACTTCGGCCAGGGTCGCGCCGGGCGGCTTTTCCAGGAAGACATGGATGCCCTTTGCCAGGGCCTGCGCCGCCAGGTCGTAACGGACCTGGGGCGGGGTGCAGAGCGCGACCGCATCGACGGCCGGACCCTGTTCCAGCAATTCGTCCAGGCTGGCATGGTGCGGCACGCCGTCCAGTCCGGCATCATGCGGGCTGACCGTCGCGGCAAGACTGAACGCGCTGTTCCCACGGATGGCGGGGACATGCTGGTCGCGTGCAATCTTGCCGATGCCGATGATCGCGATGCGGATCGGGTCCATCGCTTCAGAGCGCCTGTACGGTCACTTCGACAGGTTCGGCGCGCTTGAGCGCATTGCGCACCGGCAGGGTGAAGGGCGCGGCGATGATTTCGAACACGTCACCTTCCTGCGTCTGCACGCCGTCGCTGAAGGACAGGGTAGCGGTGCCGAAGAAATGGACATGGACGTCGCCGGGACGGCGGAACAGGTCATATTTGAAATGATGATGTTCCAGATTGGCGAAGCTGTGCGACATATTGCCTTCGCCCGACAGGAACGGCTTTTCCCAGATGGTCTGGCCGTCGCGCAGGATGCGGCTGGTGCCCTCGATATGCTCGGGCGGCGTGCCGACCAGCAGTTCCGGGCCAAGCGAGGCCTGGCGCAGCTTGGAATGGGCGAGCCACAGATAATTGTGACGCTCGGTCACATGGTCGCTGAACTCGTTGGCGAGCGCGAGGCCGAGGCGATAGGGCATGCCGTCGGAGCCGATGATGTAGATGCCGGCGATTTCCGGTTCCTCGCCGCCATCCTTGGCAAAGGCGGGCATGGTGAGCGGATCGGTCGGGCCGACGAGCTGCGAGCCGTCACCCTTGTAGAACCATTCGGGCTGCTGGCCGGTCTGGCCGGCGGCGGGCTTGCCGCCCTCCAGCCCTTCCAGGAACATGCGCATCGAATCGGTCTGCTTTTCGACGGCGGCCGCCTCGCGGTGCATCTTGTCGCGACCCTCGGCCGAGCCGAGATGGGTGAGGCCGGTGCCGGTCAGCTGGATATGGGCGCCATCCTCATGGTCGATCGGGGCGAGCAGTTCGCCGGCCTCGAAAGCGACACCGATGTTGACAGCATCACCCTTGCCTGCGGCGGCGACCGCTTCGGCCAGGCTGATCTTGCGGTCGATGGCATGCAGCGCGAGCGCGCGGATGCTGTCGAAACCGGGAACGAAATGGGCGGTGTCACCTTCGGCCGCGATCACGGACCGGACGCCGTTTTCGGCGCGGTGCTGCAACAGACGCAATGTCATGAAAAACTCTCCTCCCGCGCGCCGATCCGTGGCGCTGGTATTGGCTAGACAATCCCGCTTTGCGCCATGCTGGCGCGCTGCCTGGAAAGGTCGGGCAATCAGCCGAATGGTGGCCGCCTTTTCCCTTTCCATCCCTTAATTACTCCGACATATTACAGGAAGATGGTAATGGCAATGATTGTCTTTTAAGAAGAGCCATGCCTGATGAGGGGCAGGCCGAGAGGAGCGTGAATGGAACAGGGGAAGCCGCCCGGAAATGGGGCAGGGGCGGACAATTGCGGAGGGGCGGCCAAGCCGACGCGCGGCCCCGGTCGCCGGCTGCATGGCGCGATCGCGCACAAGCTGGGCATGGCGATCTTGTCCGGCCAATATCAGCCCGGCGACACGCTGTCGGGCGAAGTCGCCTTTGCCGAGGAACTGGAAGTATCGCGCAGCGCCTATCGCGAGGCGATCCAGGTGCTGACCGCCAAGGGGCTTGTGGAAAGCCGGCCCAAGGCGGGCACCCGCGTGCTGCCACGCAATCGCTGGAACCTGCTGGACCCCGAAGTGCTGGCCTGGGCCTTTGCCGGCGAACCCGACATCCAGTTCGTGCGCGACCTGTTCGAGCTGCGCGCCATCGTCGAGCCGGCCGCGGCGCGGCTGGCGGCGATGCGGCGCGACAAGGAGGATCTGCGCATCATGAAGGATGCGCTGACCGCGATGCGCCGCCATACGCTGGCGACCGAGGCAGGGCGCGCGGCCGACCGCGATTTCCACAATGCGATCCTGAACGCGACGCGCAATGATGCCTTGCTGACGCTGACTGCCAGCATCGGCGCGGCGGTCAACTGGACCACCCAGTTCAAGCAGCGCGCCCGTGCCCTGCCGCGCAACCCGATTCCCGACCATGTCCGCGTCTATGACGCGATCGCGGCGGGCGATCCGGTCGCGGCGGCCGAGGCGATGGGCGTGCTGGTCGACCTGGCGCTGGAGGATACGGCGAGCACGATGGGACGCTGAGGCGTCTGACGAAAAATGCGCGGAAGAGCGCATTTTTTTGGAACCGCACCGGCCTTCAAACGAGGCGCGTGACTCGTTTGAACCCCACCCGGCCTCCCATCAGGATACCATGTCTGGGCGGCCGGGTGGGGGTGCGGGCCGGTGCGGTAGCTAACAAAACAGGTCAAAGAAAAAGGCCGGGGTGGATGTCCACCCCGGCCTTTTCTGTTGGGCTGCTGCCCCGATGATTAGTGCAGTTCCGGCTCCGGCAGCGCCTGCGTCGTCTTCGATCCCCACAGGGCGTAGAAGAGGACATAGAGTTCGCAGGCGGCAGTCAGCAGGAAGCTGGTCTGCAGGCCATAATGGTCGGCCATCCAGCCCTGCACCACGACCAGTGCGCCACCGGCAATCGCCATCACCAGCAGACCCGAACCTTCTTCGGTCAGCGGACCGAGGCCCTTGATGCCGAGGGTGAAGATGGTCGGGAACATGATCGAGTGGAACAGGCCGACCAGGATCAGCGACCACATGGCGACCGGGCCGGTGGTGAAGACGGTGACCATCATCACGATGAAGGCACCGACCGAGAAGGCGGCGAGGACATGGCCCGCATCGAACTTCTGCATGATCGCCGAACCGGCGAAGCGGCCGACCATCATGCCACCCCACAGCAGCGACAGATAATTGCCGGCCTGCTCATGGGTCAGGTTGGCGATGGTGGGCTGGCTGACGAAATTGACGAACAGGTTGGCGACGCCGATTTCCGCGATCAGATAGATGAAGATCGCCGGGATGCCGAACACCAGGTTGCGGTGCGACCAGAGCGAATGCTTCTTGCGCTCTTCCTTGGCGAGGCGCGAGGTTGCGCTGCCCATGGCGGGCAGGGGGAAGCGGGCGATGACGAAGGCCAGCACCACCAGCACGATCGCGACCAGCACATAAGGCAGGATCACCGACTGGGCGTCGGCCAGGCGTTCGGCCTGGGTCAGGACGACTTCACCCTGCGCCGTGCCGGCCTTCGACCGGCCGAGGATCAGATAGGCGCCGAACATCGGGGCCAGCATCGTGCCGGCCGAGTTCATCGCCTGCACCAGATTGAGGCGCGACGAGGCTGTTTCCGGCTTGCCGACGACCGCGACATAGGGGTTGGCGGCGACCTGCAGCAGCGTGATGCCGCTGGCGATCACGAACAGCATGACCAGGGTCACGCCATAGGAGGGGATGGAGGCGGCGATCGTCATGCCCAGCGCGCCGGCGGCCATGATCAGCAGGCCGATCACCAGCGACTTCTGGTAGCCGACCCGCTCGATCAGCTTGGCCGAGGGAATCGAGGCGACGAAATAGGCGATGAACCAGACCGATTCGATCAAGGTCGTCTGGGTATAGCTCAGCTCGAACACGCTGCGCAGATGCGGCAGCAGCGTGTTGTTGATGACGGTGATGAAGCCCCACATGAAGAAGAGGCTGGCCAGCAGCGCGAGCGCGGGCCCATAACGCGTGCCGGGGTTATGCGTTGCGACCGGCGCAGCGCCTGAGGAAATCGGTCCTGCCATTCATCCTTCTCCAGTGCAGTTCCACTAGCTGACGAGACCGATCTAGGGTTGCGTCCGCTTATTTTGTCGGAGTATATCCCCCGTAACCGCCCGTCAATGGGCGTAGGTTTCACGAGAGGAAGTCCATGCGAAAGGTCGTCGATTTGAAAACAGCGCTGTCATACGCACTGGCCCTGTCGCTCGCAAGCGGCACGGCGATGGCGGCGGATGCCAGCCGCGCCCCGGCCGGCAAGCTGGCCGACGGCACCGCGATCGAGACGATCACGCTGAGCACCAGCCATGGCGTGTCGGCCAAGATCCTGAGCTATGGCGCGACGCTCCAGTCGCTGTCCGGCCCGGACAAGGACGGCAAGAGCGCCGACGTGCTGCTGGGCTATGACGATCTGGCCGGCTATGTCGACCATCCCAACTTCTTCGGCGTGACCGTGGGCCGCTATGCCAACCGCATCGCGGGCGGCAAGTTCAGCCTCGACGGCAAGGCCTATCAGCTGCCGCTCAACGACAAGGTCAATTCGCTGCATGGCGGCGGCAAGGGCTTCGACAAGCAGGTGTGGAAGGTCGTGTCGGTCAAGAGTGGCCCGGTCGCGACGCTGATACTGTCGCTGGTCAGCCCCGATGGCGATTCGGGCTATCCCGGCAAGCTGGACGTCACCGTCACCTATACGCTGGACGAGAGCGGCAATCTGGGCATCGCGTTCGACGCGAAGACCGACAAGCCGACCATCGTCAACATGACCAACCATGCGATCTTCGACCTGGGCGGCGAAGGCTCGACCGACGGCGCGCTGGGCCATGTGCTGACGATTCCGGCCAAGGCCTATACCCCGGTCGATGCCAACCTGATCCCGACCGGCGAACTGAAGCCGGTGGAAGGCGGGGTGTTCGACTTCCGCAATGGTCGCCGCGTTGCCGACGGCATTCGCGATGGCCATGATGCGCAGATCATCGCGGGCCGCGGCTATGACCATAATTTCGCGCTCGACAAGGGGCTGACCAAGACGCCGGGCCTGGCCGCCCGTCTGGAAGATCCGGCATCGGGTCGCGTGCTCGAAGTGCTGACCACCGAGCCGGGCGTGCAATTCTATACCGGCAATTTCCTGGATGGCACCTTCATCGGCAAGAACAGCCATGTGTATCGCATGGGCGACGGCATCGCGCTGGAACCGCAGAAATTCCCCGACTCGCCCAACCAGCCGAGCTTCGTTTCGGCACGGGTCGATCCGGGCAAGCCCTATCATCACCAGATGGTCTATCGCCTGTCGGTGAAGCGCTGACATGACCGCCTGGCGCAAGATTGAACGCGGCGACATCCGCGACACGCTGGGGGAGGGGACGCTCTGGTCCGCCCGTGAAAATGCGGTCTATTGGGTCGATATCCTGGCCCCGGCGCTCAACCGGCTGTCGCTCGACGATGGCCAGGTGTCGCGCTGGGCCATGCCCGAACCGCTTGGCTGGGTGGCCGAGCGGGCGCAGGGCGGCTTCATCGGCGGTTTCCAGAGCGGTTTTGCCAGCTTCACGCTGGACCCGCTGGCGATCACCCCGATCCATGATCCCGAACCGCATCTGCCCGGCAATCGCATGAACGATGGCAAGGCGGACAAGGATGGCCGCATCTGGTGCGGCACGATGGACATGGCCGAAGGGCAGGATGTCGGCGCGCTCTATCGCCTTGATCCCGATGGTTCGGTCACGGTGATGGACGATGGCTATCGCGTGCCCAATGGCCCGGCCTTCTCGGCCTGCGGCGAGTATCTCTATCATAGCGATACCGGCCGCCGGATCATGTATCGCTTCCGCCGCGGCGCCGACGGAGCGATTCACGATCGCCAGCCCTTCATCACCTTCACCGAAGCTGATGGCCATCCCGATGGCATGACGGTGGATGCCGAAGGCTATTTGTGGGTAGCCCATTGGGGCGGTTCGCGGATCAGCCGCTTTTCGCCCGAGGGTAAGCTCGATCGGGCGATCGAACTGCCAGCCAAGCAAGTGACCAACATCACCTTCGCCGGTCCCGACCTCGACCGCATGTTTGTCAGCTCGGCCGCGATCGGCCTGCCCGAATCCGACTATGACGGCGCCTTTTTCGAGGTGGAATGCGGCGTGAAGGGCCTGCCGACCAATCTCTACGGCGGCTGATACAAGCCGACCGACAGAAAATAAGCCGCCGGCCTGCAAGGGCTTGGCGGCTTTTTTCATGTCCTGCGACGAGCCGTGGCAAATCGCTGTTGCAACCCCTGCGGCTACGCGCTAATGCGCAGGACAACGTTGTCACCCCCCTCTCCAAAAGGGTGGCAATGCTTCATCCCGGTCGATGGCCGGCGACTGCACGCGCTACGCTGTCGGCCGGGATGTGCCTTTTCCCTTAAAATCGCTGGAAAATCGGGCGCTGCTCAGGCGGGGCGGCGCAGGCGCAATGTCGCGCGCAGGCCAGGGGCGGCATCACCCAGCAGCAGCGCGCCATGATGCAGCCGTGCCACGGCCTCGACCAGCGACAGGCCCAGCCCCGATCCGGGCTTGGTGCGCGACGGGTCGAGTCGGCCGAAGCGTTTCATCGCCGCTTCATGCTGGTCGGCGGGAATACCCGGCCCATTGTCGCTGACGCTGATGGTGAGCGCGTCGCCATCCATCGCGGCTTCAAGCGCGATACGATCGCCGCCCTCGGCATATTTCAGCGCATTCTCGATCAGATTGGCGATCGCCTGGCTCACCAGTTCGCGGTGAAGCGGGAAGGTAAGGCCGGCGGGCGCCGCGACATGGAGGGTGAAGCCGCTATCCTCGATCAGCGGGCCATAGACTTCGGCAAGATCCTCCAGCAGTTCGGCGATGGGCGTGTCGCGCATCCGGTCGCTGCCGAAGCCTGCCTCGGTACGGCTGATGAGCAGGGCGGTCGAGAGCATCCCCTGAAGCGTCTGCGCCTCGCGATGGACCTTTTCCAGCGCGTCGAGCGCCTGGTCGTCGCGGGTCTGGGTGCTGGCCTGCTCCACCACCGAGAGCAGGCGGGTGACGGGGGACTTGAGGTCATGGGCCAGGCCATCGGTCATCATCCGCAACTGGCTGACCAGCGCGTCGATCCGCTCCAGCATGGCGTTGATCGACAGGCCCAGCCGATCGAAGGCGTCGCCGCTGCCGTCGGTGGCGACCCGGCGATGGAAGGCGCCGACGGCGACCGCATTGGCGGTGTCGGCGATCGCGGAGATCTGGCGCGTCAGCACCCGGCCGAGCAGGATCGCGATGACGAGGGTGAGCAGCAGGCTCATCAGGAAGGCGATGGTCAGCGCCTCCTCATAGATGCGGGTCAGTTGCAGGCTGTGGGACGTGACGATGCCGGCGAGCAGGCGGCCGCCATCGGGCAGGCGGGATGTGCTGACGCCGATCGGCTCGGGCTGTTCGCCGCCGATGCGGTACAGCTCGATCGTGCGCCAGGGGGTATTGTCGGGAATTGTCGTCGGCCAGGCGCCCAGATTGCCCGCGACGATCCGCCCCTGCGCATCGGTCAGCAACAGAACGATGCGCTCGCTGCGCACCGTGGGCAGGCGCCGTTCGATATCCTGGCGCAGCCCGGCCGCCCCGCGCTCCCGCGCGACCCGCAGCAATTCGTCGCGCAGGTCATGGACGGCATCGCGGTCGGCGGCGACGACGGTGCGCTGGCTCGCCTGCTGCACGAACAGCAGCACGCCGCCGGTCACCAGGAACTGGCAGAGGAAGGCGAGCCCGACGAAGCGGCCGATGGTCGACCGGGCAAAGCCGCGCCAGCCGGTCGCTGCTCCAGCCGGCACCTTCGCCTCAGCCATCGAGGCCCAGGCGATAGCCCATGCCGCGCACCGTATGCAGCAGCGGCTGGTCCGATCCATCGTCCAGCTTGCGGCGCAGGCGGCTGATATGCACGTCGATCACATTGGTACCGGGGTCGAAATGATAGTCCCACACGCCCTCCAGCAACATGGTGCGGGTGACGACCTGGTCGGGGTGGCGCAGGAAGAATTCGAGCAGGCGAAATTCGCGCGGTTGCAGGTCGATCGCCTTGCCGGCGCGCTTCACCCGGCGGGCGAGCAGGTCCATGTCGAGATCGTCATAGCGCAGGCTGGTGACGACCGCGGCATTGCCGCCGGCCTTGCGCAGCAGCAATTGCACCCGCGCGAGCAGTTCGGCAAAGGCGAAGGGCTTGGTCAGATAATCGTCGGAGCCGCTGGTGAGCCCCTCGACCCGATCCTCGGGCGTGCCGAGCGCGGAGAGGAAGATGACCGGGGTTTCGATGCTGGCGGCACGCAGCGCCTTCAGCATCGCCATGCCGTCCATCGCCGGCATCATCCGGTCGAGGATGATCGCGCCATAGCTGCCGTCGCTGGCGAGGAACAGGCCGTCACGGCCATTATCGGCCTGATCGACGGTAAAGCCCGCCTCGGTCATGCCCTTGACGATATAGGCGGCGGTGGCGGCATCATCCTCCACCACCAGAATCTTGTGGCTCATGCGCGCGGCCCCCTAATCTGGCGAACGGTCGAGCGCCACCATGCGGACGGCATCCTGATGCCGCAAGCCCAATATGAGATGGGCGTTGCCATGCTGGCTGAGATAGGCATTGGCCTGGTCCAGCGAGGCGATCGGCGTGCCGTCGATACGGATGAGGTCGTCGCCCACGGCGATGCCGGCGCGGGCTGCCGGGCCGCTCGATTCCATGCTGGTGACGACCAGGCCGGTGCCGGCCGGCTCGGCATTTTCCAGCGTCAGCCCCGGCAGCAATTGGGCGCTGGCGCCCGATACGGAGCCATGATCCTCCGCATCGCGGCGGACATGCAGGAAGAAGGCGCCGCTCATCAACGCCGCACACAGCGCCAGGCCGATCAGCAGGCGGCTGGTTGCGGTCTTGTCTATGCGCGGGGCCTCCATGTTCCTGGCCATGTCCTGAGCTGTCTTTGCGGGTAGAATGGGCGAGGCGGGGTTGCGTGTCATGTTACACTTTGTTCATGCCGGGAGCCGCCGCAGCCGGTGCCACCGAGACGCGACCCGACCGTTCCAGCTTGCCCCATCCCACGACCCAGCCGCCAATGGCCGAGGCGATGGCGCGGACGACCACCCAATACATGATCTGACGATAGACGAAGCGCTGGGCAACCAGCAGATGGGCGGGGTAGCGCACCTTGTTGCCGTCGAGCCGATAGGCCATCCAACCACAGGCGATGTCGATGCCGGTGAAGACCAGCCAGTAGAGCGCCATGGTCGCGACGTCGCCGCTGGTCTGGGCCCAGCCATGCTGCTGCACGCGCAGGATCGTCCCGGCGATCGACAGCAGCAGCGCCAGATCGATCAGCGGCGAGATGGCGGCGAAGGCGATCTGGAACAGCCAGGCCTGCGGCATGCCGACCAGCGCGAGGCCTGTCGGCTTGCGGCTGCGCAGGATGGCGGCATGTTTCCACAGGCATTGCAGCGTACCGAACGCCCAGCGATAGCGCTGCTTCGACAGCGCCTTGAAGCTTTCGGGCGCCTCGGTCCAGGCGACTGCTTCGGGATCGAAGGTCACGCGCCAGCCGGCGCGCTGGATCGCGATGGTCAGATCCTGATCCTCGGCCAGCGTGTCTTCAGGATAGCCGCCGACCGCGTCCAGCGCTGCCCGGCGCCAGGCACCGACGGCGCCGGGCACCACGGTCATGGCGTCGAAGCCGGCGAGCGCGCGTCGCTCCAGATTCTGCGCGGTGATATATTCCAGTGCCTGCCAGCGGGTGACGAGATTGACCCGGTTGCCGACACGGGCGTCGCCCGCCACCGCGCCGATCGCCGGATCGGCGAACCAGCGCGCCAGCCGCGCGATCGTCAGCGGCTCGAACTGGGTGTCGGCGTCGAGCGCGATCAATATCTCGCCGGTGGCATCCTTGAGGGCGCGGTTGAGTGCCGCCGCCTTGCCGCCATTTTGCAGCGTGAGCAGGGTGACGCGCGGATCGTCGGCAAAGGCGCGGGCGACGATGGCGCTGGTGTCGTCCTTCGATCCGTCGTCGGCGATGATCAATTGCAGCGCGGGATAGTCGCTGGCCAGCACGCGGCGCACCGAAGCCTCGATCACCCGTGCCTCATTATAGGCGGGGATGATGACCGAAACGGTCGGCTGATAGACGGGCGGCGCCGGGCGATCACGCCGGGTCTGGAACCAGGCGAGGAAGGTCATCAGCAGGGCGCGGGCGATGCCGAGCGAGATGGCGACATAGAAGATCCAACCGAGCAGGGCGGAGATGACGGCGAGCGTGATGAACATGCCGACATCGACGCGCACGGCGGTCAGGTCGCCGGCACGGACCGGCGGCATCGCCGCTTCGCGCGACAGGCCGGCAAGGCGCGAGACCGGTACGAAGCGATAGCCTTCCTTCTGCAAGGACGTGATGATCTGCGGCAGGGCCGCGACCGTCTGCGACCGTTCGCCACCGCCATCATGCAGCAGGATGATATTCCCGGACCGCTCGGCATCGGCGGCATGGACCTGATCGATCACCTGGCGGACGATCGTATCGGTGCCCGGCCGCTGCCAGTCATTGGGATCGACGTGCAGGCCGACGACGGTATAGCCCGCCTTCTGCGCTGCCAGTGCCGGCCCCAGTTCGTCCGCCGTGGTCGGTTCGGCGTCGCCGAAATAGGGCGCGCGGAACAGCTTCATGCTGCGCCCGGTATAGGCCTGGACCAGCCGCTGGGTGGCGTTGAGTTCGAGGCGCGTGCTCTCGTCCGACCAGGTGGCAAGGTTGGGATGGCTGTAGCTATGGTTGCCGATCTCGTCGCCGTCGGCGACGATCCGCTGCAACAGGCCGGGATGCTCCAGCGCATTCTCGCCGATGACGAAGAAGGTGCCGGGGACATGATGCTGTTCCAGCACCGACAAGATTTTCGGCGTCCAGGTCGCGTCCGGGCCGTCATCGAAGGTCAGCGCCAGCATCTTGGCCTGGCCGCCGCCGGTCCGCCGCACCTGATAGGGGGTGGGCAGGACATGATAGGTTTCGCGCAGGATCGTGCCCTGCGGGCCGAAGGCGATCGAGCGGCTGCCGTCGGTCGGCGTGGCGGTGATGCGCAATATCTCGCCCGATCCCTCGACATCGGTGTCGAGCTTGCTCGCGACCTGACGCAGGTCGGGCCGGCTGCCGTTGCGGAAGGCGGTGAGATCGGACCAGATGCCCGGATCCTCGCTGCCCAGCCGCCACAGCGCCACGCCCTGGATGCCGAGGCGACGGAGCGCCTGCAACTCGTTCCAGCTGGCGGCTGCGTCGAGCATCCAGACCTGATGGCGATGGCCGTCATCATCATAGGCGAAGCCGGCATTGCCGCTGGCGGGATCGAAGCTGACCGGGGCGTCGCTGTCATGGGCGGCGAGCCAGGCTTCGTCGAGCGACAGGGCATCGGCGCCGCCATCATGCCAGTCATAGCCATAGCTGCCGAGCGCGACGATGATGCGATCGCGGCCGATGCGGCGGCTGGCATCCTCGACCGCGCGGGCGAACCAGTCCTGCGCCGCGATCGGGCCGGGGGTGCCGCCCTGCCAATGCTGGTCATAGGCCATGAAGATGACATGGTCGGCAATCTGGCCGAGGCGGGCGAGCGGCCATTCCTCGCCAGCCGGGGCGGTGACGGCCAGCTTGGCGCGGGCGGGCAGGGCGCTGCGCAACTGGCGCAGGAAATGGAGATAGGCGGGCAGCGCGCCGGACGGCAGCGATTCAAAGTCCATCACCAGTCCGGCATCATGATGTGCCGCGACCGAGGCGGCGAGCCGCTGGGCGAGCTGGCGGCTGGCGGCCGGATTGGCGAGCAGACGGGCGGTGCCGGCGCCGTTCCAGCCATGGGCATCCAGATTCTGGACCATCGGCAGCAGCTTGGGCGGTCGGCCCATGCTGGCGATCATCTGGTCGAGGCGCGGGTCGGCATGGAAACGGGGCGCGGGATCGCTGCCGGGCACGGTCACCAGCGCGGGCACGACCCAGTCGAGCTGGCCGACATGACGGCGCAGCGAGGCGATGCTGCTTTCGTCATCGGGGACATAGAAGCCGACATTGAGCGGGCGGGCCTGCGCGACATGACCGGGCCAGCGCGGTAGCCATTTGGACAGGTCATGGCGCAGCCGCGACATGCCGGTCAGATGCGCGGCGCGGGGCTGGGGCAAAGGCAGCGCCAGATCGCCTTCCGACGGAACGGCGATCAGCGTCGTCGCAAAGGCAATGGTGGCGGCGATGATGGCGCACAGCAGGGCGGCGAGGGCACGCCGCGCCCAGATACCGCGCCGGCCGGTGGGATCGAAGAAAATGGGTCTGGTCATGGCCTGTGGTCCGCGCGTCGCTACTCCTCTGCGACGATGACGCGGCAATAGGCCGGCCCGGCTTCCCGCCGGATGATCCCATCATGAAATCTTGGTCATGAACCTTATCGCGCGGTCCAGCGATCAGCGAGGCGCACCGGCTTCCACAGGTCGGGGCCCATCAACAGCAGCGCCATCCCGCCGCTGGCACAAAGAAAGGCCAGCGCGGCGAGCGACAATTGGCCGATGGTGACCGCTGGATGGCCATGGGCGAGCGCAGCCAAGGCGCGCCCTTCGGGCCAGAGCGTGGCCAGCAAGGCTAGGCCGAGCAGGCGCAGGCCGATCTTCAGGGTCCAGCGGGGACGCCAATCTTGCATCGCATGCCGCCTCCGTTGCGGCGGCATCGCAATTAAGCGGACGGGCATAGGGATGCGAGACAGGGAACCGGCAGATTGCGTAGGGATTTCATAGCATTTGAAGGTGATGCAGGCCGTCCGGGCCGGAATCATATGCGAATCCTATGCCGGGGAGGGCAGACCCCTATGGTTTTCAAATGGCCTTTCATGGCATGGCGGCCCGATAGAAAGACGAAGGGCACGCATAGATGACTGAACAGGGGGATCCGGCCGGAGGCCAGGATCGCACGCCGCATGGCCGACCGGCTGCGCTTGCGCTCGGTGCGCTGGGCGTGGTGTTCGGCGACATCGGCACCTCGCCGCTCTATGCGCTCAAGGAAAGCTTCGTCGGCCATCACCCGCTGACGGTCGATCCGCTGCATATCTATGGCGTCCTCTCGCTGATCTTCTGGACGATGACGCTGATCGTCACCGTCAAATATGTGTTCATCGTCATGCGCGCCGACAATGATGGCGAAGGCGGCAGCATGGCGCTGCTGGCGCTGATCGGCCGGCGGCTGGGCGAGACCCGCTGGACCCCGGCGATCGCGATGCTGGGGGTGCTGGCGACCGCGCTCTTCTATGGCGACGCGATCATCACACCGGCCATTTCGGTGCTGTCGGCGGTCGAGGGCCTGACCATCGTGCAGGCGAGCCTGGCGGATATGGTGCTGCCGATCGCGATCGTCATCCTGATCGCGCTGTTCCTGATCCAGCGCTTCGGCACGGCGATGGTCGGCATGGCCTTTGGCCCGATCATGGCGATCTATTTCATCACGCTCGCCGCGCTCGGTATCGTCAATGTCGTGCAGCACCCCGAAATCATCGGCATCGTCAATCCGCTCTGGGCGATCCGCTTCTTCGCGATCGACCCCAAGCTCGCCTTCCTGGCGCTCGGCTCGGTCGTGCTGGCGGTGACGGGGGCGGAGGCGCTCTATGCCGATATGGGCCATTTCGGGCGCAAGGCGATCAGCATCGCCTGGCTCTATGCCGCCTTCCCCTGCCTGATGCTCAACTATCTGGGGCAGGGGGCGTTGCTGCTCGACAATCCGGCGGCGGCACAGAATCCATTCTTCCTGATGGCGCCGGACTGGGCGCGTCTGCCGCTGGTGATCCTGGCCACCATGGCGACGATCATCGCCAGCCAGGCGGTGATCTCCGGGGCCTTCTCCGTCACGCAGCAGGCGGTGCAGCTGGGCTTCCTGCCACGCCTGCGCATCCTGCACACCAGCGCCTCGGCCGCCGGCCAAATCTATGTGCCGCTGATCAACTGGCTGCTGCTGATCTTCGTCATCCTGCTGGTGCTGGGCTTTGGCAACAGCAGCAACCTGGCGGCCGCCTATGGCATCGCAGTGACCGGCACGATGGTCATCACCGCCTGCATGCTGGGCGTGCTGACCTTCAGCGTATGGCGCTGGCCGCTGCCGGCGGCGGCGGGCGTGACTGGCCTGTTCCTGGTCATCGACGGCGCCTATTTCGCGTCGAACGTGACCAAGATCCCCGATGGCGGATGGTTCCCGCTGCTGGTCGCGGCGGTGGTCTTCACCGTGCTGACCACCTGGGCGACCGGGCGGCGGATCATGCGCCATTATCTGCGCGAAGGGGCGATGGAGCTGGACCTGTTCGTGCGATCGACGCTGGCCTCGCTCAAGCGCGTGCCGGGGACGGCGATCTTCCTCTCCTCCACCACCGACGGCGTGCCGCCGGCGCTGTTACATAATGTGAAGCATAACAAGGTGCTGCACGAACGGGTCATCATCCTGACCGTGCGCACCCAGGGCGTGCCGCATCTGCCGCTGCAGGGCCGTACGACGGTGGAGGATCATGGATCGGGCTTCTACCGGCTGATCCTGCGCCATGGCTTCATGGAGGATGTGGATATTCCGGCGGCGATGAAGTCTGTCCACGACTGTGGCGGGCCGATCAGCGTCAAGGACACCAGCTATTTCCTCAGCCGCCAGACGCTGATCCCGTCGGAACGGCCGGGCATGGCGATGTGGCGCGAAAAGCTGTTCGCCTGGATGATCCGCAATGCCGAAAGCCCGATGGCCTTCTTCAACCTGCCGACCAACCGCGTGGTCGAGCTGGGGTCGCAGATCGAGATCTAGAGCCTGATCGTCTGAGGCGAAAGCGCTCCGCGCTTTCACCGATGGCGTGAATCAGGCTCTATTTTGATGTCAGTCTGCGCCCTGTTTCAGGCGGTAGCCGATCCCCAGTTCATTGCTGATGATCTGGGGGCGCTGCGGGTCGGCCTCCAGCTTCTGGCGCAGGCCGCGCACCAGCACACGCAGATATTCGACATGATGGGCATGTTCGTTGGGCCAGACATGGTCCATGATCTGCTTGTGGGTGATGACCCGGCCGGGAAAGCGCGCCAGCTGCTCCAGCACGCCATATTCCTTGGGCGTCAGATGCACCTCGACCCCGCCCTTCGTGACGATATGGGCGACCAGGTCGATCGTCAGGTCGCCGGCCGTCACCCTGGTCGATCCGCCGTCGCGCGTCATCCGGTTGCGGAGCGCCACCCGCACGCGGGCAAGCAGTTCGTCGGTATCGAACGGCTTGGTCAGATAATCGTCGGCGCCCAGGTCCAGCGCGGCGACCTTCTCATCGGTGGCGTCACGCGCCGACACGATGATCAGCGTCGTGTCGCTTTCCTTCTTGATGATCGGCACCAGTTCCAGCCCATCGCGGTCGGGCAGGCCCAGGTCCAGCAGGGTGATGTCGGGCCGTTCGCTGCGCAGCTTGTCCAGGGCCTCGCGCGCGGTCTGCGCCTCGATCGTGGCATAATCGGCGCGGGCGAGGGCGGCCTGGATCAGCCGGCGGATCTGCGGTTCGTCGTCGACGATCAGCAGGCTGTGGCGCGGCTTCATGCGATGTCCTTTTCCATGATGTCGGTGAGGATGAGGGATTGGGGAATGTGCAGGGTGAAACAGGCGCCGGGCGGGGCGGCAACGGTGCGCGCCGATACGCTGAGCCCCATCGCCTCGGCAAAGGCCTTGACGATGGCGAGGCCAAGGCCGGTGCCGGTCTTCGATCGATCCGATCCTTCCAGCCGGGTGAAGGTGTCGAACACCCGCGCTTCCATGCCGGCCGGAATGCCCGGCCCCTGGTCGATCACCGACAGGCTGATGGCGTCGGGCTCGCGCAGGCTGCGCACGGTCACGGGGGTGCCGGGATCGCCATAGCGGCCGGCATTGTCGAGCAGGTTGATGAGGATATGGTGCAGCAGCACCGGATCGACCCGGACCAGCGGGATGTCGGGCGGGATCTGCACGTCGAGCTGGCGATCGGCCAGCGCGCTGCGGCTGTCATGGGCGGCGCTGGCGACGGCGTCGAACAGGTCGGTCGCCTCCGCCCGCATCGGCAATGCGCCGGCCTCCACCCGCGCCATGTCGAGCAGGTTGGCGACGAAGCGGGACAGGCGCTGGGCCTCGCCATCCAGCGTATCGATCAGTTCGGGCGAGGGGTGAGTGCGCATCTCACGCGTGGCGGAGATGATGGTGGTGAGCGGCGTGCGCAGATCATGGCTGACCGAGGAGAGCAGGGCGGAGCGCAACCGGTCGCGCTCGCGAATCTGACCGGCTTCCAGCATCGCCTCCTCCAGCGCCATGCGGTCGAGCGCGATCGCCGCCTGATCGATCAGGCTCATCAGCAGCGGGAGCTGATCGGATCGGACCGGTTCGCCGGCATCCTCGCGCGCCAGGCCGATCACGGCCAGCACTGCGTCCTTGGCGGTCACTGGCAGGAACAGCCAGTCCGACGCGGTGAGGGTGGAGGAGCCGCGCCCGGCCGGCTCGCCATGCTCCATCGCCCAGCGGGCGGCGGCGCGCTCGATCTCGTCCAGCTGGTCCTCGGGCGGATAGGCGGCGCGCAATTGCGGCCCTTCATCCGACGGGATCATCAGCACGGTGCGCACGTCGAACAGCCGGGCGATCTCGGCACAGATGGCGTGGCGGATTTCCTCCAGGCTGGGCGAAGCGGTGAGCTGGCGCGAGAAGCCGGCCAGCGTCGCGTTCTGCCGGGCGCTGGACTGGGCAAGGACCGACTGGGCATGCATCCGCGCGGCAAATTGGCTGGTAACCACCGCCACCCCCAGGAAGACGAGGATGGAGATGACATTTTCCGGATTGCTGACGGTCAGCGTGCCCGTGGGCGGCAGGAAGAAGAAATTATAGGCAAGGCTGGAGGCGAGGCCGGTGGCAAGACCCGTGCGCAGGCCATGGCTGGCCGCCGCGAACATCACCGGCACCAGATAGAGAAGGGCGATATTGCCGAGGTCGATCACCTCCAGCATCAGCCGGCCGAGCAGGGTCATGCCGATCACCGCCAGCATCGACCAGACATAGCCGATCGGGTCGCCCCAATGGCCGCCGCCGGCGGTGCGCGGGCGCGGCGCGCTTTCCTCGCCGGGCATGACATGGACGGCGACCGGGCCGATGTCGCGCACCAGCCGGTCGACCACCGACCCATGGCGCAGCTCGAACCACCAGCTGCGCGCCGACTTGCCGATCACGATCTGGGTGGCGCGCGCGTCGGCGGCGAAACCGCGCAGCCCGTCGGCGACGCTGGGGGCGGGAATGGAGGCGGTTTCGGCGCCCAGGCGCGAGGCGAGGGCAAGCGTATCGGCCAGACGCTGCCGGTCCTCGTCCGACAGCTGCGGCCCACGCGGGGTTTCGATATGGATGGCGGTCCAGGGCGCGCGCAGCGCATCGGCCAGCCGCTTGGCGGAACGGACCAGACCGGCGGCGCTCGGCTGTTCGCTCACCGCCACGATCACCCGCTCGCCGGCGGCGAAGCTGCCCGCCAGCGCATGGGCGCGGACATAATCGAGCATCTGGGCATCGACCGCCTGGGCGGCGCGGCGCAGCGCCAGTTCGCGCAGGGCGGTCAGGTTCGACTTGGAAAAGAAATGGTTGAGGGCGCGGCTGGCTTCCTGCGGGATATAGACCTTGCCGTCCTTCAGCCGCTCGATCAACTCGTCGGGCGGAATGTCCACCACTTCGATCTCGGCATGTTCCAGGATCGAATCGGGCACCGTTTCCCGCACGCGGACGCGGGTGAAGGAGGCGACGACGTCGTTGAGGCTTTCGACATGCTGGATGTTGATCGTCGAATAGACGTCGATGCCGGCGGCGAGCAATTCCTCGACATCCTGATAGCGTTTGGGGTGGCGGCTGCCCGGCGCGTTGCTGTGCGCCAGCTCGTCGACCAGCACCAGCTGGGGATGGCGCACCAGGATCGCGTCGATGTCCATCTCGCCCAGGCTGTGGCCCTGATGATCGACGGTACGGCGGGGGATGATCTCATGGCCATGGACCAGCGCTTCGGTCTCGCGCCGGCCATGGGTTTCCACCACGCCGACGACGACATCGACGCCTGCCTCGCGCCGCTGCCGTCCTTCGGTCAGCATCTCCCATGTTTTGCCCACCCCCGGCGCGGCGCCGAGAAAGACCTTCAGGCGGCCACGGCCTTCCTGCGCGGCTGCGCGCAGGAAGGCTTCTGGATCAGGGCGATGCGGTTCGTTCACTGGGTCCGTTTAGCGCCAATCGCATCCAGCCGTCGATTCAACTCGAACAGATTGACGCGGGGTTCGCCGATGAAGCCCAGCAGGGGCTGCTTGACGCTCTGTTCTACCAGGCCGCGGACGCGCGCCACATCGATCCCGCGCGCGGCGGCGACGCGATCGACCTGATAAAAAGCTGCCTCGGGGCTGATATGGGGGTCAAGCCCCGAGGCAGAGGTGGTCACCAGATCGGACGGAACAAAACGACCAGGTGTAGCAGCTTGAAGGGTCTCGACGTCGGTCTTGACGCGGTCGGCCAGCGCCTGGCTGGTCGGACCATAGTTGGAGCCGGAGGAGGCAAGGCCGTCATAGCCCTTGCCCGCCGCCGACGGACGGCTGTGGAAATAGATGTCCGAGGTGAAGGCCTGACCAATGATGGTCGAACCGACGACCTTGCCCTGATCCTCGACCAGGCTGCCATTGGCCTGGGACGGGAACACCGCTTGGCCGATGCCGGTCAGCGCCAGCGGATAGGCAATGCCCAGCAGCAGGGCGAAGAGCAGCGTCATGGTCAGGGCCGGACGCAGGGCGGATTTGAAATCGGTAAACATGGATTTGTCCTTCCTCAGGCGAGGCCGAGGCCGTTGACGGCAAGGTCGATCAGCTTGATGCCCACGAACGGCGCGATCAGGCCACCCAGGCCATAGATGGCGAGGTTGCGGGCCAGCAGCGGACCGGCGCCGATCGGGCGATAGGTCACGCCCTTGAGCGCCAGCGGCACCAGACAGGGAATGATCAGCGCGTTGAAGATGATCGCCGACAGGATTGCGCTTTCCGGCGTGGCCAGCCCCATGACGTTGAGGATGCCAAGGCCTGGATAGAGCGCCACGAACATGGCCGGGATGATTGCGAAATATTTGGCCACGTCATTGGCGACCGAGAAGGTCGTGAGCGCGCCGCGCGTCATCAGCAACTGCTTGCCCAGACCCACCACCTCGATCAGCTTGGTCGGATCGCTGTCCAGGTCGACCATGTTGCCGGCTTCGCGGGCGGCCTGGGTGCCGGTGTTCATGGCGACGCCGACATCGGCCTGCGCCAGGGCAGGGGCGTCGTTGGTGCCGTCGCCGCACATCGCGACCAGGCGGCCGCCCTGCTGTTCCTTGCGGATCAGCGCCAGCTTGTCCTCCGGCGTTGCCTGCGCCAGGAAGTCGTCGACCCCGGCCTCGGCCGCGATGCTGGCGGCGGTCAGCGGGTTGTCGCCGGTGATCATCACAGTGCGGATGCCCATCTGGCGCAGTTCGCCGAACCGTTCCCGGATGCCGGCCTTGACGATGTCCTTGAGGAAGATCGCGCCCAGCAGCTTGCCGTCCTTGGCCACCGCCAGCGGGGTGCCGCCGGCACGGGCGATCTCGTCGGTGATGCGGCGCAGTTCGTTGGCGACCGGGGTGGAACCCAGGCCCGGATTGGCCTTCAGCACCGAATCCACCGCCCCCTTCTGGATCGTCGATCCATCGATGGTGACGCCGGAAATCCGGGTCTGGGCGGTGAAGGGAATGATCTCCGCATTGGCGGGCAGGGCGTCTACCGACTGGTTGAAGCCTTCGCGGGCCAGCAGCACGATCGAACGGCCCTCGGGCGTCTCGTCGGCCAGGCTGGCGAGCAGCGCGGCTTCGGCAAGCTGGACCGGGGTGGCGCCGCCGACCGGACGGAATTCGGTCGCCTGACGATCACCCACGGTGATGGTGCCGGTCTTGTCCAGCAGCAGCACGTCGATGTCGCCCGCCGCCTCGACCGCGCGGCCGGACTTGGCGAGCACATTGAAGCGCACCAGACGGTCCATGCCGGCAATGCCGATCGCCGACAGCAGGGCGGCGATGGTGGTCGGGATCAGGGTGATCAGCAAGGCCGCCAGGATCGCCACCGGAATGGCACCGCCGGCATAGCTGGCGAAGCTGGGGATGGTGCCTACCGCGATCAGGAAGATGATGGTCAGGCCGACCAGCAACAGGGTGAGGGCGATCTCGTTCGGCGTCTTCTGCCGCTCCGCACCCTCGACCAGCGCGATCATGCGATCGAGAAAGCCCTGGCCGGGATTGACGGTGACGCGGACGCGGATCTCGTCGGAAATGACGCGGGTGCCCGCCGTCACGGCCGAACGGTCGCCGCCTGCCTCGCGGATCACCGGCGCGGATTCGCCGGTGATGGCGGCTTCGTTGACGGAGGCGACGCCGGAGACGACCTCGCCATCGGACGGGATCAGGTCGCCGGTCTGGACCAGCACCACATCACCCAGCTTCAGCGCGCTGGCGGCGATATTTTCATAGCTTTCGCCATGGCCCTTCAGCCGCTTGGCGGTCAGGTCCGCCTTGGTAGCGCGCAGCGAGGCGGCCTGCGCCTTGCCGCGCCCTTCGGCCAGCGCCTCGGCAAAGGTGCCGAAGAGGACCGTGAGCCAGAGCCAGATGACCAGTTGCAGCTTGAAGCCGGTGGCCAGGCTGTCCTGCCCGACAAGGAGCAGGACGGTCAGCAGGACCGCGACGATCGCGGTGGTGAACATCACCGGGTTGCGGATCAGTTCCTGCGGCTTGAGTTTGCGGAAGGCGTCGCCGATCGCGGGAACGATCAGGTCCGCGGTGAAAAGCGATTTTTGTTCGGACCGAGCCATGTGCATGGATCCTTAGAAAAGCTGGCCACGGATCATCGCGAGATGATCGGCGATGGGGCCAAGGGCGAGGCTGGGCAGGAAGGTCAGGCCGCCCACGATCAGCACGATGCCGACCAGCAGACCGGTCCACAGTGCCCCGGTCGTGGGGAAGCTGCCGGCGGTTTCGGGCGTATATTTCTTCGCGGCCAGGCTGCCTGCGATGGCCAGCATGGGAATGATGATGAAGAAGCGGCCGATCCACATCGCGACGCCCAGCATCCCGTTATAGAAGGGGCTGTTGGCCGACAGGCCGGCAAAGGCCGAGCCATTGTTGCCGACGGCGCTGGTGAAGGCGTAGAGGATCTCGCTGAAGCCATGCGGTCCCTTGTTGAGCGGACCGGCCAGGCCCGCGTCGGTGACGCTGGCGATGGCGGTGAAGCCCAGGATGATCAAAGGCAGCACGGCAATGGCGAGCACGGCCAGCTTGACTTCGCGGCTCTCGATCTTCTTGCCGACATATTCCGGCGTGCGGCCGACCATCAGGCCCGCGACGAACACGGCCAGGATGGCGAACAGCAGGAAGCCGTAGATGCCTGCGCCGACGCCGCCGATCACGACTTCGCCCAGCTGGATGTTGAACAGCGGTATCATGCCGCCCAGTGCGGTGAAGCTGTCATGCATGGCGTTGACCGCGCCGCAGCTTGCCGCCGTGGTGACAACGGCGAACAGGGAGGAGGCAGCCATGCCGAAGCGGACTTCCTTGCCTTCCATATTGCCACCGGCGACGCCCAGATTGTGCAGCACCGGATTGCCGGCCGCTTCCTGCCAATAGGTGACGGTTACGCCGGCGAGGAAGATGACCAGCATGGCGGCGAGGATGGCCCAGCCCTGGCGCGGGTTGCCGACGGCCTTGCCGAAGGTCCAGGTCAGGCCAAAGCCGATCACGAAGATCGACAGCATCTGCACCAGATTGGTGAGCGCGGTCGGATTCTCGAAGGGATGAGCGCTGTTGGCGTTGAAGAAGCCGCCACCATTGGTGCCCAGCATCTTGATCGCTTCCTGGCTGGCGACGGGGCCGAGCGCGAGGGTCTGCTTCACGCCTTCCAGCGTGGTCACGTCGACCGACCCGGCCAGCGTCTGCGGCACGCCGCTTGCGATCAGGAACAGGGCATAGACGATGCAGATCGGCAGCAGCAGATAGAGGGTCACGCGGGTGACGTCGGCCCAGAAATTGCCGATCGTCGCCGCGCTGCGCCGGGCAAAGCCACGGATCAGGGCGAAAGCGAGGGCAATGCCAGTGGCGGCCGACAGGAAATTGTGGATGGAGAGGCCCAGCATTTGGGCCAGGTTCGACATGGTCGACTCGCCCGAATAGCTTTGCCAGTTGGTGTTGGTGGTGAAGCTGACCGCCGTGTTGAAGGCGAGGTCGCTGCTGGTGCCGGCAAAGCCCTGCGGATTGAGCGGCAGCAGCCCCTGCAGGCGCAACACCGCATAGGTGAAGAGCAGCAGCGCGACGTTGAAGATCAGCATATGGGCCGCGTAGCGGCGCCAGCTCTGCTCGGCGTCGGGATCGATCCCCGACAATTTGTAGAAGCCCCGCTCGACCGGGCCGAACACAGCATGGAGCGGCGTGCGGCGTCCCTCATAAAGGGCGAACAGCCACAGGCCCATCGGTTTGGTGAGCGCCAGCAAGATGCCGACAAAGACTGCGATCAGCAGCCATCCCTGGAAGGTCATGTGCGGCCCCCCTTAAAAGCGTTCAGGCCGTGCGAGCACGGCGACGAGATAGACGAGAAGCCCGGCGGCGGTGATCGCCGCGAGCCAGAGGTCGATGGTCATGGCATCCCTCCTTCAGGCGTCGCCGCACAGCCGGACATAGCCGAGGCTAGCCGCCGTGAGCGCCAGGATGATGCCGATCCACAAGAGATCCTGCATGGGGGTAACTCCCGCATCACGCCCGCCGCGGGAGGCGGACAGGGTCGTTAGCGAGCGCCCGATTAGGCCCCTCTTCCGTTTGAATGCGAGACGCGGGCCGGGGCGGCTGCATAGTATTTGCGTATGATTTTCCGAAGGGGCCGGGACGGATAGCTTTTCTACCGCGACGGCCAGCATTGCTTGGGGGACGATTCTCTATACCATCAGTAGATAAGCCGCCCGAGTCGGCAGAGAGGACGCACATATGGCCTATCAGGATCAGGACGGACCGTTGACGCGCCTGCGCGATCGGCTGGCGCAGGCCCTTTTCAGGGAGCCTGCCGTCGTGCTGTTCGAGCGCGATGCCGATGACCGTAGCGCGCTCATGTCGCGTAGCGATCGCGAACGCCAGCCGCAGGATGCCTGCGCCTGATCGGGGAAACCCTGTGTTTCCAGGGCGAAAGTCCAACGCCTCTTCGCAGCGGCGGAACATCCGCTAGATAGATTTCCAACAGCATGGCGCGCAGATTGCGCCATCGCCTTGAAGGAGATCCAGATGGCCACCAGCCCGCGCGAAGTTACCCGTCCCGTCGATCCGCTGATCCTGGAGCGCTGGTCGCCCCGCGCCTTTGACGGCTCCGCCATTCCCCAGGCCGATATTGACACGCTGTTCGATGCCGCCCGCTGGGCGCCTTCGGCCTTCAACTATCAGCCCTGGCGCTTCCTCTATGCCCATCGCGACAGTGCCGACTGGGCGCGCTTCCTCGACCTGCTCTTCCCCTTCAACCAGGGTTGGGTGCAGCATGCCGGCGTGCTCGCCTTCGTCCTGTCCGACACGCTGATGGCGGCGCCGGGATCGGAAGATTATAAGCCCTCGCACAGCCATAGCTTCGACGCAGGCGCTGCCTGGGCGACGCTGGCGCTGCAGGCGACGCGGCTTGGCTATCATACCCATGCTATGACCGGCGTCGATTTCGACAAGGCCCGCGCCGAACTGGCCGTGCCGGAGCGGTTCCGGATCGAGGCGGCGATCGCGATCGGGCGGCAGGGCGACAAGGCGAGCCTGTCCGAAGCGCTGCAGGCGCGCGAGGCGCCGAGCGGTCGGCACGAGATCGAGACATTCGCCCATCAGGGCAATTTCATCGTCTGAAAAAAAGGGCGGCGTTTTTTGAAACGCCGCCCTTTCTGTATCAGGTCGTGGTCCAGCCGCCGCCCAAAGCGCGGAACAGGTCCACCTGGGCAAAGGCGACCGAGCGGTTGGCGGTCGCCAGGTCCGCGTCGGCCGAAGCCTGGGTGCGTAGCGCATCCAGCACGGTCAGGAAGTCGATCTGCCCCTCGCGCTGGCGCGCCAGGCTGATCCGTGCAGCCCGAGCCGCCTCGTCCCGCGCCGATTGCAGCGTCGCCCGCCGCTCCAGCGCATTGGCGTAGGTGGACAGCGCCGTCTCGGTTTCCTCCAGCGCCTGCAGCACCGTGCCGTCAAAGGCGGCAAGCGATGCGTCGCCATCCGCCTTTGCCGCCGCGATCTTTGCCCGATTGGCTTCCTGATTGGGGAAGGCCCAGCTGATCAGCGGCCCCAGCAGGAAGTTGAGCGGTCCGGCGCCAAACAGATTGCCGCCGCCGACCGCCGTGGTGCCGATCGATCCGCCCAGCGTGATGCGCGGATAGAGGTCGGCGGTGGCCACGCCGACCCGCGCTGTGTCGGCCGCCAGCCGCCGTTCGGCCGCGCGCACGTCCGGCCGCCGCGCCAGCAGTGCCTGGCCGTCGCCGACCGGGATCGGCTGTGTCACATTCGGTGTCACGGTCGCGTTCTGGACGGACGCGGGCAACTCCTGCGGCGTCCGGCCGGTCAGCGTCGCCAGCCGGAACAGGGCGGCATTGCGATCGGCGACCAGATTAGGGATCAGCGCCTGCTGCTGCTCGCGCAGGGTGGTGACCCGGATCACGTCCAGCCGGTCGGACCGGCCGGCGTCGAAGCGGGCGCTGGTGATGCGGATCGACTTGTCGAGCAGGTCGACCGTTTCCTTCGCGACGGCAAGCCGCTGGGCCGAGGCGGTGGCGTCGACATAGGCGCGCACCGTATCGGCAACCACCGCAACGCGGACCGCATCGGCATCGGCCTGGGCCGCGCCGACATCGCCGCGCGCGGCCTCTATGCTGCGCTTCACCCGGCCGAACAGGTCGACCTCATAGGCGACGTCCAGCCCCATATCGACGGTCCAGTTTTCCCGGTCCATGCCGGGCAGGGTCTGGGCCTGCGACACCCGGCCATAGGTTGGAGAGCCGCTGATATTGGTGCTGGGCAACCGGTCGGAGCGGGCGCCGCGCAACTGGGCGCGGGCGCGTTCCAGCCGGGCGACGGCGACGCGGATGTCGGTATTGGCCTTGAGCGCATCGCCGACCAGTCCATCGAGCAGCGGGTCATTATAGAGCCGCCACCAATGGGCGTCGGCTGCGCTCTGGGCGACCGCCGGGTTCGCCGCCCCGATGAAGGGGGCGGCGGCCGTGGTCGGAGTGGCAGGGGCCTTGTAATCCGGCCCGGCGGCGCAGGCGGTCAGCGCACTGGCGCCGAGCAACAGGGCAATCAGGTTCCTTGTCATGGCTTTTGTCCTCATTCGGCCGGCTGCAATGTCGCAGCATCGTCAGCCTCCGGGCGCCGGCGGCGGGCGAAGCGATCGCCCAGCGCACGGCACACGACATAGAAGGTGGGGGTGAAGAGCAGGCCGAAGGCCGTCACGCCGGTCATGCCGAAGAAGACCGCCGTGCCCAGCGCCTGGCGCAGTTCAGCGCCGGCCCCGCTGGCGATCACCAGCGGCACCGCCCCCAGGATGAAGGCGAAGCTGGTCATCAGGATCGGGCGCAGACGGGTTTGCGCCGCCTGAACGGCGGCCTCGACCGGGCTCAGCCCCTGTTCCTCTTCCGCCTGCTTGGCGAATTCGACCACCAGGATGGCGTTCTTCGCTGCGAGCGCAATCAGCACGACCAGACCGATCTGGGTCAGGATATTATTGTCCATCCCGCGCAGGTTCACGCCCAGCATGGCCGCGAACAGGCACATCGGCACGATCAGGATGATCGACAGCGGCAAGGTGAGGCTTTCATATTGCGCTGCCAGCACCAGGAAGACGAAGAAGACCGCCATGCCGAAGACGATGCCTGCGGTGTTGCCGGCACTGATCTGCTGATAGGCAACGCCGGTCCACTCGCTGGCATAGCCGGCGGGGGCGGCGTCGGCGAGCTTCTCCATCGTGCTCAGTGACTGGCCCGACGAATAGCCCGGTGCCGTGTCGCCATCGATTTCCACCGCGGGCAGCAGGTTGTAGCGGACCACGCGATAGGGACCGGTCTTGTCGCGGAAGGTGGAGACCGAACCGATCGGCACCATCTGGCCGCTGTTCGACCGGGTCTTCAGGTTGGCGATGTCGGCCACGGTGCCGCGATGCTCGGCATCAGCCTGGGCGGTCACGCGATAGGTGCGGCCGAGCAGGTTGAAGTCGTTGACGAAGGCAGAGCCGAGATAGACCTGCATCGCTTCGAACACGCGCTCGGGCGGCACGCCCAGCAGGTCGGCCTTGCGGCGATCGACATCCGCGAAGATGCGGGGGGTGCCGACGTCGAACAGGGTGTAGACCTGTGCCAGGCTGGGGCTCTGATTGGCCTTGCCGATCAGTTCGCCGGCGACCTTGTTGAGTTCCGCATAGCCGCGATCCTCCCGGTCCTCCAGCATCAGGCGATAGCCACCGGCCGAGCCGATGCCCTGGATCAGCGGCGGCGGCACCAGCAGGATGCGCGCCTTGTCATAGCCTGCGACCGCCTTGTTCGCCTGATCCATGATCCCGGCATAGGTGGCGCCCTCCGCCTTGCGCTCGGCAAAGCTCTTGAACGGGAAGTAGATTGCCGCGCTGTTGGGCGCCTGCGTCTGCGACGGGCCGTGGAAGCCGGCGAACATCACCGCGCCGCGCAGGCCCTTGATCGGCAGGATCTTCGCCGCGACCTCGCGCGTCACCTTGTCGGTGCGCTCCAGCGATGCGCCCGAGGGCAGCTGGACGACGGCCAGGAAATAGCCCTGGTCCTGCGCCGGGATGAAGCCGCGGGGCGTCACCCAGAACAGGGCGATGGTGGCGGCGATCAGGCCGGCATAGGTCAGCAGCATCTTCTTGGGTCGGGCGACAAGGAAGCGGGTGAGGCGCGCATAGCCCGCGCTCATCCGATCAAAGCCCTGGTTGAAGCGATCTGCCGCCCTGGCCGCGACCTGGCGCCAGCGCGGCGCATTGTCGAGGTCATGGGCACCATGTTTGGGCTTCAGCAGCAGGGCGGCTGCAGCCGGCGACAGTGTGAGCGAGAGGATCAGCGAGATGACCGTCGCGGTCGAGATGGTGACCGCGAACTGCTGGTAGAAGGCACCGGAAATGCCGGTGATGAACAGGGTCGGCACGAACACGGCGCACAGCACCAGCACGATCGCGATCAACGCGGTCGACACTTCGTCCATCGACACGCGCGCCGCCTGCAGCGGGCTCATGCCATTTTCGATATTGCGTTCGACATTCTCGACCACGACGATCGCGTCATCGACGACGATGCCGATCGCCAGCACCAGGCCGAACAGCGACAGGTTGTTGAGCGAATAGCCGACTGCCGCCAGCATCGTCGCCGTGCCGATCAGCGAGACCGGGATCGCGATGATCGGGATGACCGCCGCGCGCCAGTTCTGCAGGAAGATGAGGATGACGATGACGACCAGGATCACCGCTTCGAACAGCGTGTGATAGACGGCGTCGATCGACTGGCTGATGAATTCGGTGGGGTTGTAGATGATGCTATATTCCAGGCCCTTGGGGAAGCGCTTGGACAGTTGCTCCATCTCCGCCTTGACCTTCTCCGCCGCGTCGAGCGCGTTGGAGCCGGGGCGCTGCATCGTCGCGATCACGACCGTCGGCTTGTTGCTGAGATAGGTGTTGGTGCCATAATCCTGCGCGCCCAGCTCGACGCGGGCGACATCGCGCACGCGCACCTGATGGCCATCGGCGTCGGACCGGATGACGATGTCGGAAAACTGATCGGGCGTGGTCAGGCGGCCCTGCATCTCGATGCCCAACTGGAAGGCCTCGCCTCGGTCATAGGGCGGCTGGCCGATCGAACCGGCCGACACCTGGACATTCTGTGCTCGCAGGGCGGAGACGATCTCGCCTGCAGTCAGGTCCAGCGCGGCGGCACGATCGGGATCGATCCAGATGCGCATGGCATAGTCGCGTGAACCGAACAGCTGCACGTCGCCCACGCCATCCAGACGAGCCAGTCTGTCGCGCACCTGGGTCAGGGCATAGTTGGAAATATAGTCGCGGTCATACGTGCCGTCGGGCGACTGCAGGTTCACGACCATCAGGAATTCAGGCGTGGTCTTGCGGGTCACGACGCCCAGCCGCTGCACTTCCTCGGGCAGGCGGGGGATGGCGACCGCGACGCGGTTCTGCACCAGCACCTGCGCGGCATCCAGGTCGGTGCCGATCTTGAAGGTGACGGTGATGACGACCTTGCCGTCGCCGGTCGACTGGCTGCTCTGATAGAGCATGTCGTCGACGCCGTTGATTTCCTGTTCAATCGGCGCGGCCACGGTCGATGCGACCGTTTCGGCCGATGCGCCGGGATATTGGGCGGAAACCGTGACCGTGGGGGGCACGATGTCGGGATATTGGGATACCGGCAGGCCGACGAAGGCGAGCGCGCCGACCACGGTGATGACCACCGCGATGACGGCGGCGAAGATCGGCCGGTCGATGAAGAAACGGGAGAAACGCATCGGATCATCCTTTGCGAACGAGCGAAAGGGATACCGCGCGATCCGGCCGGGCCGGATCACGGGCAGGGAATATCAGGTCGACCTCTCATTCCGTTCGCCCTGAGCTTGTCGAAGGGCCCGGCTGAGCGAAGCGAAGTCACTTCGCCTGCGGCTCAGTGGAAGGCTTCGACTTCGCTCAGCCCGAACGGAGGAGAGGGTAATTACCGGGCGAAGGTGGCCTGGGCAGCGACCGGGGCAGCGCTGTCGACCGGGGTGACCGGCGCCGGAGTCGGGGTGATCCGGGCCGGCTTCACCGCAACCTTGGCACCCGGCATTGCCGCCTGCAGGTTGCTGACGATCACCCGATCCTTGGGATCGAGGCCGCTGCGGATGATGCGCAGCCCGTCGACGATCGGGCCAAGCTCGACCGGCTTCACCGCGACGCTGTCATCCTTGTCGACCACCAGCACGGTCTTGCGCGCCTGGTCGGACTGGATCGCCTCGTCCGGAACCAGCAGGGCATTGGCCTTGCCGCCATTGGCCAGGCGCATATTGCCGAACAGGCCGGGGGTCAGGAAATTGCCCGGATTGTCAAATATGGCGCGGATGCGGATCGTGCCCGACCGGGGATCGAGCCCATTGTCGGTGAAGTCGAGCCGGCCCTTGTGGTTATAGTCCGCCTCATCCTGCAACCGCACTTCGACCGCGCCGCCATTCTCCTTGTCGCGCTGCGACTTGAGATAGAGCGCTTCGGACGCATCGAAGTTGAAATAGATGGGGTCGAGCTTGTTGACCGTGGTCAGCAGCGACGCGGTGCTGCCTTCGCCGCCCGACACCAGATTGCCGATGTCGACGCGGCGATCCGACACGCGGCCGGAAATCGGCGCGCGCACCTGGGTGAACTCGACGTCCAGCGCCCGGCTGCGTTCGCGCGCCTGCGCGCCAGCCAATGCGGCCTGCGCCGCCTGTAGACGCGAGCGGAGCGAGTCCACTTCGCTCGCCGACACGGCTTCGTCGCCGGTCAGCCGCTGGACGCGACCATAATCATTCTGGGCCAGCAACAGCGCGCTGCGGGCCGACGCGACGCTGGCCCGTGCCTCGGCCAAGGCGGCCTGGAAGGGGCGCTGGTCGATGGTGAAGAGCAATTGCCCCTGACGGACGAAATCGCCATCGCGGAAATGGATGGCGGTCACTGCGCCCGATACGCGGGGGCGGATCTCGACCGTCTGGCTGGGGGCGAAGCGGCCGACATAATCATCCCACTGCGTCACGCTGCGGGCGAGCGGCGCGGAAACGCCGACCGCCGCCAGCGGGGCGGCCGCGGCCTGGGCCGACGGGCGGTCGACCAGCTTCCAGCCGATGCCGAACAGGGCGATGAGCGCGACGGCGGCGATGCCGCCATGCTTGCGCGACCAGCGGTTGCCCGGTGGCGCGTGAACGTCCGACGCGGTGCCGTCGGCTGTGATCTTGGTGAACTGGTTCATGGATTAGCTCCGGGGGACGCGGGCGGTGCGGCCCGCGCTGATGGTGGCGAGCAGCAATTCGAGCTGCGCGGTGGAAAAGCCGGCCGCACGGAAGGCGGCGAGGGCGGACAGCGACACGGCATAGCCTTTGTGCCAGGCCTCGACGGCCAGGCGACGCAGCGCTTCCAGCCGCTCGCTGGCCAGGGTGGGGCTATGTTCCTCGCCCCAGATCCACTTGCGCAGGCGAGCGAAGCGGCCGGGACCGCGCAGCGAGCGCAACCCGTCGGTGCGGGCAAGGTCGACGATCTGCCATTCCTGGGCGGAAAAGCTGGTTGCCTGGGCCTCGACACTGATGGCGGGCACGGCGGGGGCGGGGCGGGCGGCGCCGACCGCCATCTGCGGACCGGCAAGTGCCTGGGCGAAATCAAGGAAAGCCATGGCCTGTTCCTTCCTGCTGTCTGAAGCGGGCACACGGCCGCGCGCGGAAAAGCGCGGATCGCGTCCCGAAATAAGCGCCCGAAGATGCGGGCATGCGTCCTTGCGGCGCGAACGGCACAAACCGTCGCGAAGAGGGCGCAAAGATGGTGAAACAGGAGGAACCCGTTACCGGGAAACCGCCCCTTTAGTTGACGCTATCGTCGACAGCGCCGATGGTGGAATTGCTGCATGATGACCTCCCTGGGCTACACACCCAGCATCATTGTGTACCGCATGGTATATATTAACGGGGGCTGTCCCGTCAACCGTCTTTTTGTACCGGGAGGTATTTTATTTGCAGTGCGGCAATTTCAAGACCCGCATCGCTGCAAAAGCGAAATAAATTCCGCTATTTGCTCGGCCACATGGTGAGCGTTGTATCGATCAGCTGTTCCAGCCGATCGCGCGGCACACCGGCACCGGCCTGCACGGCCATGCCCTGGATCACGGTCGAGAGGTAACAGGCGAGGGCCTGCGGCTCGACTCCGGCGGGCAGGTCGCCCTCTGCCTGGGCGCGTTCGAACCGGTCGAGCAGGGCGCGGTCGGACGAGGCGCGGCGGGCCAATACCTCATCGCGGATACATTCGGAATGGGCGGTGCCGCCTACCGAACTGATGACACCCATGCACCCCTGGGGATCTTTGTTGCCGGTCTGGATCGCCAGTGATCCGCGCAGCATGCGCTCGGCCACGGCCTTGGCGGTCGGTGCCTCCAGCGACGACTTCACATAGCAGAGCTTGTCGCGCTCATAGAGGTCGAGCGCCTTGCGGAACAACGCTTCCTTGTTGCCGAAACAGGCATAGAGGCTGGGCTTGGTGATGCCCATCGCTTCGGTCAGTTCCGCCAGCGATGCGCCTTCATAGCCGCGCCGCCAGAAGACCTGAAGCGCAGCCGCCAAGGCTTCCTCGGGATCGAACTCCCGCGGGCGGCCCCTGCCACTCTGTGTTGCCGTGATTTCCATACCGACCGGTATATAGGGATGATGGCCGCCTACGTCCATAGGGTGCGCGACATCATCACTGGTCAGTTTTGATCTGATGGGGGAGGATTTGGATGCCCGACAAGGATTCGAACCTTGATTGACGGAGTCAGAGTCCGCTCTCTTACCATTAGAGGATCGGGCATCATCAGCAGGGCTTGCCCCGCTTGGGAGGCCGCAGATAGGCGGGGATTCAGAGTCGGTCAAGCGCTTTGTGCAGCCTTTCCGTAGTTTTTTGTCGATCCTCCCGATTGCCGACCGCCTTCCTTTACCGGACAAAGAAAAGCCCGCCGGATCATCTCTGATCCGGCGGGCAATATGTCGGTCTCTCTCAAAACCGGGCTGGGAGCCGCTTCCGATGTAGGAAGCGGCTCCCGCCTTTTCAAAGTCAGTCCATGTCCTGCGTGGTGAAATCATCACCCTGCACGGCACCCAGCGGATCGTCGCCGATCGCGGCTTCCGGACCCTGGGCCAGTTCGGCGGCATGTTCCTCGGCCGCGCTCTTCGGCGCGATCAGGTCGACCTGGGCCGAAGCGCGCAGCGCGGCCCGCATCGCCGCGTCACGCGACGAGGCGGCAACGCGCAGGCGGTTCATGCCGGCACCGGTGCCCGCCGGAATGAGGCGGCCGACGATGACGTTTTCCTTCAGGCCAACCAGCGTGTCCTTCTTGCCCTGGACCGCCGCTTCCGTGAGGACGCGGGTGGTTTCCTGGAAGGATGCCGCCGAGATGAACGAACGGGTCTGCAGCGAGGCCTTGGTGATGCCGAGCAGCACCGGCTTGCCGGCAGCAGGGGCGAAGCCCGGCTGCAGCTTGCTGTTGATCTCGTCCATTTCCTCGCGGTCGACCTGCTCGCCCACCAGCAGCGTGGTGTCGCCGGACTCGATGATCTCGACCTTCTGCAGCATCTGACGAACGATCGTTTCGATGTGCTTGTCGTTGATCTTCACGCCCTGCAAGCGATAGACTTCCTGGATTTCGGCGACCAGATATTCGGCCAGCGGCTCGATGCCGAGCACTTCCAGAATGTCGTGCGGATCGGGCGAACCACCGATCAGGTTGTCGCCACGCTTCACGTAGTCGCCTTCCTGAACGTCGATCACCTTGCTCTTGGGGATCAGATATTCGACCGGCTCGCCGCCATCCTCGGGATTGATGGCGATCTTGCGCTTCGCCTTGTAATCCTTGAGGAACTGCACGCGGCCCGAGACCTTGGCAATGATCGCATTGTCCTTGGGCTTGCGGGCTTCGAACAGCTCGGCAACGCGCGGCAGACCACCGGTGATGTCGCGGGTCTTGGCCGCTTCACGGCTGACACGCGCCAGCACGTCACCGGCCTGAACCTCCGCACCATCGTCGACCGACAGGGTCGCACCGACCGCCAGCATGTAGCGGGCGGCTTCACCGCTATTGTCGTCCATCAGGGTCAGGCGCGGACGCAGATCTTCCTTCGTCCGGGCGGCACCACGATGTTCGATGACGACGCGCTGTGCGATGCCGGTGGCTTCGTCGGTCTGTTCAGTCAGCGTCTTGTTGTCGATCAGGTCGACATACTTAACGATACCCGGCTTTTCCGTGATCACCGGCATGGTGAACGGATCCCACTCGGCGAAGCGATCGCCCTTCTTCACGGCATCGCCATCTGCGAACAGGATGGTGGCACCATAAGGCAGGCGGTGCGTTTCGCGTTCGCGGCCTTCGCTGTCGATGATCGCGACTTCGCCGTTACGGGCCAGCGACAGGCGACGGCCATTCTTGTCGGTGATGGTCGGCATGTCGCGCAGCTCGATCGTGCCGTCCGACAGGGCTTCCAGGTTCGACGTTTCGTTGAAGTTCGCCGCGCCGCCGATGTGGAAGGTACGCATGGTCAGCTGCGTGCCCGGTTCACCGATCGACTGTGCCGCGATGACGCCGACCGCTTCACCGATGTTCACCGGCGTACCACGGGCGAGATCACGGCCGTAGCACTTGCCGCACACGCCCATGCGGCTTTCGCAGATCAGCGGGCTGCGGATCTTCACGGCCTGCGTGCCGATCGCCTCGATCTGGGTGATCATGGCTTCGTCCAGCAGGGTGCCGATCGGGATGATGACGGTGCCATCCTTGCTGTCGACGATATCCTGCGCCGTGGTACGGCCCAGAATGCGTTCGCCCAGCGAGGCGATGACCGAACCACCCTGTACGATGGCCTTCATCTCCAGCGCCTTTTCGGTGCCGCAATCATCCTCGACGATGGTGCAGTCCTGCGACACGTCGACCAGACGGCGGGTCAGGTAACCCGAGTTCGCGGTCTTGAGCGCGGTGTCGGCCAGACCCTTACGGGCACCGTGGGTCGAGTTGAAGTACTCGAGAACGGTCAGACCTTCCTTGAAGTTCGAAATGATCGGCGTTTCGATGATCTCGCCCGACGGCTTGGCCATCAGGCCGCGCATGCCGGCCAGCTGCTTCATCTGGGCCTGCGAACCACGGGCACCCGAGTGCGCCATCATGTAGATCGAGTTGATCGGCGCCAGACGGCCGGTCTTGGGATCCTTGGGCTGGGCACGGATCTCGTCCATCATGGCGTTCGCGACCTGGTCGCCGCAACGGCTCCAGGCGTCGATCACCTTGTTGTACTTTTCCTGCTGCGTGATCAGACCGTCCTGATACTGCTGCTCGTAATCCGCCACCAGTGCCTTGGTCTCGTCGACCATCGTCACCTTGCTGTCGGGGATGACCATGTCGTCCTTGCCGAAGCTGATGCCGGCCTGGAACGCGTGGCGGAAGCCCAGCGACATGATGGCGTCGGCGAACAGCACCGTGTCCTTCTGGCCGGTGTGACGATAGACCTGATCGATGACGTCACCGATTTCCTTCTTGGTCAGAAGGCGGTTGACGACGTCGAAGGGCACCTTGTGCGACTTGGGCAGGCATTCGCCCAGCAGCATGCGACCCGGCGTGGTCTCGAAGCGCTTCATATACTGCTGACCATTTTCGTCGGTCTGCGGCACGCGGCTGATGATCTTCGAGTGCAGGGTGACCGCCTTGGCATAGAGGGCCTGATGGACCTCCTGCATGTCGGACAGCAGCATGCCTTCGCCCGGCTCGCCTTCGCGTTCCATCGACAGGTAATAGATACCCAGGACCATGTCCTGCGAGGGAACGATGATCGGCTTGCCGTTGGCGGGCGAGAGGATGTTGTTGGTCGACATCATCAGCACGCGCGCTTCCAGCTGGGCTTCCAGCGAGAGCGGCACGTGGACGGCCATCTGGTCACCGTCGAAGTCGGCGTTGAAGGCCGAGCAGACGAGCGGGTGCAGCTGGATCGCCTTGCCTTCGATCAGCACGGGCTCGAACGCCTGGATGCCCAGACGGTGGAGCGTCGGCGCGCGGTTCAGCATGACCGGGTGCTCGCGAATGACTTCGTCGAGGATGTCCCAGACTTCCTTGCGCTCCTTTTCGACCCACTTCTTGGCCTGCTTCAGGGTCATGGACAGACCCTTGGCGTCGAGGCGCGCGTAGATGAAGGGCTTGAACAGTTCGAGCGCCATCTTCTTGGGCAGGCCGCACTGATGCAGCTTGAGTTCCGGACCGGTCACGATGACCGAACGGCCCGAATAGTCGACGCGCTTGCCGAGCAGGTTCTGACGGAAGCGGCCCTGCTTGCCCTTGAGCATGTCGGACAGCGACTTGAGCGGACGCTTGTTGGCACCGGTGATGACACGACCGCGACGGCCGTTATCGAACAGGGCGTCGACGGCTTCCTGCAGCATGCGCTTTTCGTTGCGGACGATGATGTCCGGCGCACGCAGCTCCATCAGGCGCTTCAGGCGGTTGTTGCGGTTGATGACGCGGCGATACAGATCGTTGAGATCCGAGGTCGCGAAGCGGCCACCGTCCAGCGGCACCAGCGGGCGCAGTTCCGGCGGGATGACCGGCACGACGTCCAGGATCATCCATTCGGGGCGGTTGCCCGATTCCAGGAAGCTCTCGACGACCTTCAGCCGCTTGATGATCTTCTTGGGCTTCAGTTCCGACTTGGTGACGGCCAGTTCGTCCAGCAGCGCCTGCTTCTCGCCTTCCAGGTCGAGATCCATCAGCATCTGCTTGACGGCTTCGGCGCCGATGCCGGCCGAGAAGGCGTCCTCGCCATATTCGTCCTGCGCGTCGAGCAGTTCGTCCTCGGTCAGCAGCTGATATTTCTCCAGCGGGGTCAGGCCCGGCTCGGTGACGATATAGCTTTCGAAATAGAGGACGCGCTCAAGCTGCTTGAGCTGCATGTCGAGCAGCAGGCCGATGCGCGAGGGCAGCGACTTCAGGAACCAGATATGGGCAACCGGCGCGGCCAGTTCGATATGGCCCATGCGCTCGCGGCGGACCTTCGACACGGTCACTTCCACGCCGCACTTTTCGCAGACGATGCCCTTGTACTTCATGCGCTTGTACTTGCCGCACAGGCACTCATAGTCCTTGATCGGACCAAAGATGCGGGCGCAGAACAGGCCGTCACGCTCGGGCTTGAACGTGCGATAGTTGATGGTTTCCGGCTTCTTGATTTCGCCGAAGGACCAGCTGCGGATGCGCTCCGGGGAGGCCAGGCCAATCTGGATCTGGTCGAAGGTTTCCGGCTTCTGGATCGGATTGGCGAAGTTCGTCAGTTCGTTCATATCTCAAGTCCCTCTAGAGGGTGTAATTTTCGGGCGAAGCAGGGGAGGGGGCGCTGCTGGAGCAGCGCCCGCGCATCCCTTATTCCGCCGCAGCCGCCATGCCGTCGTCGTCAATCTCGTCCATCGCGGCGAGTTCGACGTTGAGGCCCAGCGAACGCATTTCCTTGACCAGCACGTTGAAGCTTTCGGGAATGCCGGCCTCGAACGTGTCGTCGCCCTTGACGATCGCCTCATAGACCTTGGTGCGGCCGACCACGTCGTCCGACTTCACCGTCAGCATTTCCTGCAGCGTGTAGGCGGCGCCATAGGCCTGGAGCGCCCACACTTCCATTTCACCGAAGCGCTGGCCACCGAACTGCGCCTTACCGCCCAGCGGCTGCTGGGTGACGAGCGAATAGGGGCCGATGGAACGTGCGTGGATCTTGTCGTCGACAAGGTGATGCAGCTTCAGGACATACTTGTAGCCAACGGTCACCTTGCGGTCGAACACGTCGCCGGTACGGCCATCGAACAGCGAAACCTGGCCGGATTCGTCCAGGCCCGCCAGCTTCAGCATCGCCGACACGTCGGATTCGACGGCACCGTCGAACACCGGCGTCGCCATCGGCACGCCTGCACGGACATTCTGCGCCAGCTCGACGATCTGCTCGGGGCTGCGCGCCTCGATTTCGGCGACATAATTGTCGCCATAGATCGTCTTGAGCAGTTCCTTCACCGCCTCGGGGGGCTGGCCCGCCTCGGGGTTCGGATTGGCGTCACGCCATGCGTCCAGAGCTTGGCCGATCTGGGCGCCCAGGCCGCGTGCGGCCCAGCCCAGATGGGTTTCGAAGATCTGACCGACGTTCATGCGCGACGGCACGCCCAGCGGGTTCAGCACGAAGTCGACGGGGGTGCCGTCTTCCAGGAAGGGCATGTCTTCGGCCGGCAGGATGCGGCTGATGATACCCTTGTTACCGTGACGGCCGGCCATCTTGTCGCCCGGCTGCAGCTTGCGCTTCACCGCGACGAACACCTTGACCATCTTCAGCACGCCCGGCGGCAGTTCGTCGCCGCGCTGCAGCTTGTCGACGCGATCCTCGAACTTCTCGACGATCAGCTTCACCGCTTCGTCATACTGCGCCTTGACGGCTTCGATGCCGGTCTGACGGACATCGTCCTCGACCGCGAACTTCCACCATTCGTGACGCTCGACTTCGCCCAGCAGAGCCTCGTCGATCACAACGCCCTTCTTGACGCCCTTGGGGGCGGCGGTGGCGGTCTGGCCGATCAGCATTTCCTGCAGACGGTTGAAGGTCGCACGGTTGAGGATGCCGCGTTCGTCTTCACGGTCCTTGGCGAGACGGTCGATTTCCTCCCGCTCGATCGCCATGGCGCGTTCGTCCTTGTCGATGCCGTGACGGTTGAAGACGCGGACTTCGACGACGGTGCCGGCAACGCCCGGCGGCAGACGCAGCGAGGTGTCGCGCACGTCGCTTGCCTTCTCACCGAAGATCGCGCGGAGCAGCTTTTCTTCCGGGGTCATCGGCGATTCACCCTTGGGGGTGATCTTGCCGACCAGGATGTCGCCCGGCTCCACTTCGGCGCCGATGTACACGATGCCAGCCTCGTCGAGGTTGCGCAGCGCTTCTTCACCGACATTCGGAATGTCGCGGGTGATGTCTTCTGGACCCAGCTTGGTGTCGCGGGCCATGACCTCGAACTCCTCGATATGGATCGAGGTGAAGACGTCATCCTTCACGATCCGCTCGGAGATCAGGATGGAGTCTTCGTAGTTGTAGCCGTTCCAGGGCATGAACGCGACAAGCACGTTGCGGCCCAGCGCCAGCTCGCCGAACTCGGTCGACGGGCCGTCGGCGATGACGTCGCCGGCCTGCACCAGTTCGCCCACCTTCACCAGCGGACGCTGGTTGATGCAGGTGTCCTGGTTGGAGCGCTGGAACTTCTGCAGCGTGTAGATGTCGACGCCCGACTGGCCGGGTTCGACATCGCCGGTGGCGCGGATCACGATACGGGTCGCGTCGACCTGGTCGATGATGCCGGCGCGCTTGGCAGCGATCGCCGCGCCCGAGTCACGGGCCACGGTGCCTTCCATGCCGGTACCGACGAACGGCGCCTCGGCGCGGACCAGCGGCACCGCCTGACGCTGCATGTTCGATCCCATGAGGGCGCGGTTGGCGTCGTCATTTTCCAGGAACGGAATGAGCGAGGCCGCGACCGACACCAGCTGCTTGGGGCTGACGTCCATCAGGGTGATGTTGTCGCGCGGCGCCATCAGGAATTCGCCGGCTTCACGGGCGGAGATCAGGTCTTCCGCCAGCGTGCCGTCGGCATTGGTTTCGGCGTTGGCCTGCGCGATCGTGTGCTTGGCCTCTTCCATCGCCGAAAGATAGACGACGTCGTTGGTCACCTTGCCGTCGATCACCTTGCGATACGGCGTTTCGATGAAGCCGTACTTGTTCACGCGGCTGAAGGTGGCCAGCGAGTTGATCAGACCGATGTTCGGGCCTTCGGGCGTTTCAATCGGGCAGATACGGCCATAATGGGTCGGGTGAACGTCGCGGACTTCGAAGCCGGCGCGCTCACGGGTCAGACCACCCGGCCCAAGGGCCGACACGCGGCGCTTGTGGGTGACTTCCGACAGCGGGTTGGTCTGGTCCATGAACTGCGACAGCTGCGAGCTGCCGAAGAATTCACGCACCGCGGCCACGGCGGGCTTCGCGTTGATCAGGTCGTTCGGCATCACGGTCGACACGTCGACCGAGCTCATGCGTTCCTTGACCGCACGTTCCATGCGCAGCAGGCCGACGCGATACTGGTTTTCCAGCAGCTCACCGACCGAGCGGACGCGACGGTTGCCGAGATTGTCGATATCGTCGATCTCGCCCTTGCCGTCCTTCAGGTTCACCAGTTCCTTGACGACCGCCAGGATGTCCTCGACGCGCAGGGTGGTGACGGTGTCCTCGGCATCCAGGTCGAGGCGCATGTTCATCTTGACGCGACCGACCGCGGACAGGTCATAGCGTTCCGGATCGAAGAACAGGCCGGCGAACAGCGCTTCGGCGGTTTCCTTCGTCGGCGGCTCGCCGGGGCGCATGACGCGATAGATGTCGCTCAGGGCCTGGTCGCGTTCTTCGGCCTTGTCGGCCTTCAGCGTATTGCGGATCCAGGGACCGGTGGTGACATGGTCGATGTCCAGCAGTTCCAGGCGGTCGATGCCCGCCTTGTCCAGCTTTTCGAGATTTTCAGGCGACACTTCGTCGCCGGCCTCGATGTAGATCTCGCCGGTCTTCTCGTTGATCAGGTCATAGGCGCTGTAGCGGCCATAGACTTCCTCGGTCGGGATCAGCAGGGTGGCCAGGCCATCCTTTTCCGCCTTGTTGGCAGCGCGCGGGCTGATCTTGTGGCCGGCGGCGAACACGACTTCACCCGACTTGGCGTCGACGATGTCGAACGCGGGCTTCAGGCCGCGCCAGGCTTCGGCGGTGTAGGGGATCTGCCAGCCGCCTTCGCCACGGACGAAGGTCACCTTGTTGTAGAACTGGCCCAGGATTTCCTCGGCGGTGAGGCCGAGCGCGTACAGCAGCGCGGTGACCGGCAGCTTGCGCTTGCGGTCGATACGCACGTTGACGATGTCCTTGGCGTCGAACTCGAAGTCGAGCCACGAGCCACGGTACGGAATGACGCGGGCAGCGAACAGATATTTGCCCGACGAGTGGGTCTTGCCACGGTCATGGTCGAACAGGACGCCCGGCGAACGGTGCATCTGCGACACGATGACGCGCTCGGTGCCGTTGACGATGAAGGTGCCGTTCTGCGTCATGAGCGGCATGTCGCCCATGTACACGTCCTGCTCCTTGATATCGAGGACCGAACGGGTTTCGGTGTCGGCATCCACTTCGAACACGATCAGGCGCAGGGTAACGCGCATCGGCGCGGCATAGGTGATGCCACGCTGGCGGCATTCCTCGACGTCGAACTTCGGGTCTTCCAGCTCATAATGGACGAAGTCCATTTCGGCGGTGCCGGCGAAGTCGCGGATCGGGAAGACGCTGCGCAGGGTCTTTTCCAGGCCCGACACATAGCCGATCGCGGGGTTGGAACGGAGGAACTGTTCGTAGCTCTCCCTTTGAACTTCGATCAGGTTCGGCATCTGCACCACTTCGTGGATGTCGCCGAACACCTTGCGGATGCGCTTCTTAGCGCCGGTGTTGATCGTTGGGAGAGCCTTGGTCGCCATGCGGTTCCTGCCTGTCGTCTGTTCGTCGTGTTTTTCCGCATTGCAACGGAAATTCAGTCCGGATGCTCTGGAATCCGGGGTGATTCGCACCCCATATTCCACGCAAAAAAGTGCGGGCCGGGACTGTCCGATCCGCACTGTCAGCGTCTTGTTGCCCGCCAAACTCGCCCAATTCCGCCGGTTTCGTGCGCCATGCGAACCGGACCCCGAGCGATGAGGGGGACGGACCATCCCATCCGGGGAGGACAGGAACGGACCGATTTCGAACCGCCCATATAGGAAAAGGGGGCGGCTTTGTGAAGGGGGTCAGGTGAAGAGATGCCGCTCCGCCCTGATCGCGGCGACCAGCCGGTCCAGCTCGGCGCTGCTGTTGAACAGGGCAGGCGTCACGCGCAGCACGGGCCCGGATGCGAGTCCGGCCTTGGCCACCACCAGCAGGCGATATTTGTCGAGGAACAGCTTGGCCGCCTGTTTGGCGCCATCCGGGCCTTTCATGCCGGGCAGGCGGAAACCGGTGACGGCGCCGAAGCGGCCGGTCTCCTGCGGCACCAATATCTCCAATCCGGCGATGTCGCGAACCCGCTCGACCCAATAGTCGCGTAGTCGGACGAGATGGCGATATTTCGCCTCTAGTCCGATCGCATCCTGCACCGCGATGGCGCGCGGGATGGTCAGGCGGGCGGCGAAGTCGACTGTGCCGGTCGGGATGCGCGCGCGAATATCCTCCGGCCCATGGATGCGGTTGCCGAGCCAGGGGGAGATGTCCTGCAGCCGGTCCTTGCGGATATAGATGCCGCCGGTACCGAGCGGCGCGGCCAGCCATTTGTGCAGCGAGAAGCCGATGAAGTCGGCGCCAGTGTCCTCGACCGTGAAGGGCAGGTGGCCGACCGCCTGGGCGCTGTCCAGGATCACGTCGACGCCCCGCGCCTTGGCCATGGCGACGATCGCCTTGACCGGCGGCACCAGCCCGTTGCGATTGGACAAATGGGTAAGCAGCAGCAGCTTTGCGCGCGGCGTTTCCTTCAATATCCTGTCATAGGCGGCCAGGATATTCGCTTCCGTATGCGGCTCGGGCAGGCTGAAGCGGACGATGCGGGCGCCCCGGCTCTGCTCCAGATAGTCACAGGCATATTGCATCTCGTCATAGTCGACATCGGCATAGATTACGGCGTCGCCGGCCTTGAGCAGCGCATAATTGGCGATCAGCGCATAGAGCGCCTCGGTGCCGCCGCCCGATAGCGCGATCTCATCGGTCTGCGCGCCGAGCAGCTTGGCCACGGCCGCGCGCGACCGGTCCAGCTCCGTATCGCGCGGATGGCCAGGCGCGGCATTGCGCAGGAACAGCGAATTGTTGCGGTTCACCCATTGCGAATAGGCGTGATAGCTGGCCGCGACCGGCCGGGTCATCGCCCCATAATAGGCCGCGTCGAAGGTCGCGAAATCCCGCTCCACGTCATAGAGGGGCAGCAGTGCGCGCTGTCCCGCCTCGAAATCCGCCATGTCGCCGGTGAAGCGGAAAGGCGCCTCGTCGGGCCAGCCATCCGACGGTCCGGTCGTGGCCGCAATCGCGCCATCCAGCCCCAGGCCGACACCGAAAGTGACACCCAGCGCGCCGCCCGCCCGTCCGATAAAGCCCCGCCGCGTAACCATCTTGCCCCCGAAGAATATCGTGATTTTATACCATAACGTAATGGCGCACGAAATCCGCCAGCGCCGTCCGCATCAGGAGCCGGATGGCGTTGCGGGTGTCACCTTCGGTGTCACGATCGGTGGCGCGGTGGGCTGGGTCGGGGCAATCTTGACCGTCTCGAACCGCTCCTTGCGCCGCACCCCGTCCAGCGAAGGCAGGGTGACGGCGGCTGGCGGCGGCGCTGGCGTCGCGGTCGGCACGCGCTGGCGCATGCATTCGGCCTTGGTCGGGCGGGGGAACTGGCTGCAGTTCCACAGTGCGCGCTGCAATCCGTTGCCGACATAATGGATATAGGCGAAGCTCATCGCCTCAAGCTGGGCGTCGTTGAGCGGAAGGCCGGTCGGGACGGCGCCGCCGCGCCACCCCATGATCCGGCATTCGGGCCGGCCGGCACAAAAGGTCTCGGCCAGCGCGGGCCAGCTTTCCGGCGGGCTGTTGCGATTGAGTTCGACCAGGAAGCTGCGCCCGCCCGGTGCGATCGCGATCAGCCGGACCCCGCCGATCGTCTTGCCCAGCGAGTCCGATCCGATGGCGCGTTCCGGCCTGGCGGCCAGCGCGGCGGCGGCTTCGGTCGCCAGCACCGGCGGCATGCCCGGCAGGCCGCTGCCCGGCAGGCCCTGATGCGCGGCGGACAGGCGAGCGATGCGGGCGATCAGCGGCTCGCCACCGGCTTCACCTAGGCGGAAGGCAGGCGGCGTGCCCCACCAGCCGCGCCAGCGGAAGAACAGATGCGTGCCGACCGCGGTGATCTTGTCCAGGCTGCCGCTCCAATAGGGCACGACCCAGTCGGTATGATAATGGGTGGCATAGCCGACCGCCTTGAACACCTTGCCGGCCAGCGCGCCACGCGCAATCTCCCGCGCCCGCGCCCAGGCGCTGGTGGATGGCGTGCGGGCCAGTGCGCCGTCGCAGGTGAAGGTGAACTGGCAGCCGGTGGTCCGTTCCTGCCCCTGGAACACCACGCCGCAGACAGTCTTGGGGAAGGCCGGGTGGCGCACGCGGTTGAGCACGACCTGTGCCACCGCCTGCTCGCCGACAGCATCGTCGCCCGCTTCGTAAAGCTGGGCCGCCGCCAGGCAGTCCGTGGCGCGGGCAAGGTCGGTTTCCGATCCACGGAACAGGAACGGCCGGGCCGACGGATTGGGATCGCGGGAAAAGGGGATCTGGGCGTTGAGGTCGCGGGCCTGTTCGGGGCCGAGCGCGAAAATCGCGACGGGTTCGACGGCGGGCGGCGGCGTTGCCGGTCGGCGCTGGCGGGCGGCTGCAACAGCCGCCAGCCGGCGGCCCTGCGCCACCTCATCGCCAGCGCGCGGCCGGCTTTCCAAGCCGGCCACCGCCATGGGCAGACCGACGAACAGCAACAGCCATATCAGCCACATCGCGCGATGTGGCCGGTCAGGGAAAGTGCCGCCGGTCATGCCCTAGGCTTTGCGCCGTTTATTCGGGCAGGAAGTCGGGCACCGAGAGATAGCGTTCGCCGGTGTCATAATTGAAGCCCAGAACGCGGCTGCCTGCGGGCAGTTCCTTCAGCTTCTGCGCGATCGCGGCGAGCGTGGCGCCCGACGAGATGCCGACCAACATGCCTTCCTGGCTGGCGGCGCGACGGGCATAGTCCTTCGCATCGGCCGGATCGACCTGGATCACGCCGTCCAATATCTGGGTGTGCAGGTTCGCCGGGATGAAACCGGCGCCAATGCCCTGGATCGGGTGCGGGCCGGGCTGGCCGCCGCTGATGACCGGCGACAGGGTCGGTTCGACCGCATAGACCTTAAGGTTCGGCCACTGCTTCTTCAGCACCTCGGCGGTGCCGGTGATATGGCCGCCCGTGCCCACGCCGCTGATCAGCACGTCGATCGGCGCATCCGCGAAATCGGCGATGATTTCCTGCGCGGTGGTGCGGACATGCACGTCGATATTGGCGGGATTCTCGAACTGCTGCGGCATCCAGCTATCGGGCGTCTGCGACACCAGTTCCAGCGCCCGTTCGATCGCGCCCTTCATGCCCTTTTCGCGCGGGGTCAGGTCGAAACTGGCACCATAGGCCAGCATCAGCCGGCGGCGTTCGATCGACATGCTTTCGGGCATGACCAGGATCAGCTTGTAACCCTTGACCGCGGCCACCATGGCCAGACCCACGCCGGTATTGCCCGACGTCGGCTCGATGATCGTGCCGCCCGGCTTCAGGTCGCCCGATGCTTCGGCCGCCTCGATCATGGCCAGCGCGATGCGGTCCTTGATCGACCCGCCGGGGTTCGACCGTTCCGACTTGATCCACACTTCAGCGTCCCCGAACAGCCGGTTGACCCGGACATGGGGGGTATTGCCGATGGTATCGAGAATAGTGGCAGCTTTCATTGGGCCGTCTCCTGGCTGATGTCCGCCTCCCTTAAGTCGGGTGGGTCGAAAGTGCGTGCAAGGCGCAGTTCGGGAAAGAGTCGCGCCCAGAATATCGTGACGAGAATGGCGCCCACGCCACCCCCGATGACCGCAGCGATAGGCCCAACGAGCGCCGCAAGGAAGCCCGATTCCGCTTCGCCCAGTTCATTGGAGGCGGAAATGGTAAGTTGCGACAGGCTGGAGACGCGACCGCGCATCGCATCGGGCGTGTGTAATTGCACCAGCGACTGGCGCACGAACACCGACACCATGTCGGCGCCGCCCAGCACGATCAGCGCGGCGATGCCGGCCTCCACCGCGATGTCGCGCGGCAGGAAGGCGGTGCAGCCGAAGGCGATCGTGGCCAGGCCGAACAGGATGACCGCCGCCAGCATCTTGAGGCCGACCTGCGTCTTCATCGGGCGGAAGGAGAACCAGAGCGCTGTCAGCGCCGCGCCGATCCCCGGCGCAATCGCCAGATGGCCATAGCCGGTCGACCCGACATGCAGGATGTCGCGGGCATAGACGGGCAGCAGCGCGGTCGCACCGGCCAGCAATACCGCGAACAGGTCCAGCGTGATCGTCGCCAGCACCAGCCGATTGCTCTTGAGATAGGTGAAGCCGTCGATCATCTGGCGGATGGGGTGGCGGCCCTGCTGGCGCGGCGGCTGGGGCACGGGCCCGATCATCATCATTGATATCAGGCCGACGCCGAACAAGGCCGCCGACAGCGCATAGGCGGCCCAGGGCTCGATCGCATAGGCATAGCCGCCCACCGCCTTGCCGAGGATGTCGCCGGTCTGCCAGGCGACCGACGACAGGGCGATGGCGGTCGGCAGCACGGCGGGCGGCACCAGATTGGGTGCCAATGCCCCATAGGCCGGGCCGTTGAAGGCGCGGGCAATGCCGACGATGACCGCGATGCCAAAGATCAGCGGCAGGCTGACCCAGCCCTCATAGGTGGCGAAGGCCAGCACGGCTGCGGCAAGCATCAGCAGCGCCAGCGTCAGCCGGGTGATGATCCGCCGGTCGAAATGATCGGCCACCCAGCCAGTCACCGGCGTCAGGAAGAAGAGCGGCAGAAACTGCGCCAGGCCGATGAGGCCAAGCTGCGCCGATGCCTCGCCCGTGCTCATCGTCTCCCGCGCGACATTATAGGCCTGCCAGGCAAGCAGGATCATCATGCTGTACTGCGCCAGCGTGGCGCAGAAACGGCCGACCAGATAGGCGCGGAAATTGCCGAAATGGAGCGGGTGGGGTGCAGCAGCCGAGGAAGACATGGCCGCGCTCTAGCCTTATCCCGTGGCGGATAGCAACGGGCCGGACATAATCGACCGGCCCCTTTCCATCCTTATTTGAACAGACTGCCCAATATGCCGCGCACCAGCTGGCCGGCGATGCCACCGCCCGAGGATTTGCGGCTTGATCCGCCGAACACGGCACGGCCCAGTTCGTTGGCAACCTGGCGGCCGACCGAGGAGGCGGCGGAGCGGGTCGCCGACTGGACCGCCTTGTCGAAGCCGCTGGGCTTGGCTGCCTCGCGCGCGGCGGCGGCATCGCGCCGGGCCTGCTCCTTCAACTCCTGTTCGCGCTGCTTGGCCTCGACCTTGGCCTGGGCGGCAGCGGCCTTGTCGGCTTCGGCCTTGGCCTTGGCCGCCTGCGCGGCGGCAGCGGCGGCGTCGCCGCGCGCGGCCAAGATTTCCTCGGCGGATTCGCGGTCGACGGCGGTGTCATATTTGCCCTCGCAGGGCGAGATCGACTGGATGATCGCCCGCTCCTTGGCATCGACCGGACCCAGGCGTGAACGGGGCGGGGCGATCAGCGTGCGCTGGACCACGCCGGGCGCGCCATCTTCCTGCAACAGCGATACCAGCGCTTCACCGGTCTTGAGTTCGGTGATCGCGGTTTCGATGTCGAGATCGGGGTTGATGCGGAAGGTGTCGGCCGCGGCCTTGATCGCCTTCTGGTCGCGCGGGGTGAAGGCACGCAGCGCATGCTGCACCCGGTTGCCCAACTGGCCGGCAATGGCTTCGGGAATGTCGATCGGGTTCTGGGTGACGAAATAGACGCCCACGCCCTTGGAGCGGATCAGGCGCACCACCTGCTCGATCTTGTCCTGCAAGGCGGCCGGCGCGTCGTCGAACAGCAGATGGGCCTCGTCGAAGAAGAAGACCAGCACCGGCTTTTCCGGATCGCCCACTTCGGGCAGCGTCTCGAACAATTCGCTCAGCAACCAGAGCAGGAAGGTGGCGTAGAGCTTCGGGCTCTGCATCAGCTTGTCGGCGGCAAGCACGTTCACATAGCCGCGGCCCTTGTCATCCACCTTCAGGAAGTCGTGGATGTCGAGCGCGGGCTCGCCGAAGAAATGGTCGCCGCCCTGGGTTTCGAGCTGGAGCAATTGGCGCTGAATCGCGCCGACGCTGGCCTTGGTCACATTGCCGAAGCGGGCTGAAAGCGTATCGGCATTCTCCGCACAATAGGCGAGCATCGCCTGCAAATCGCCCAGGTCGAGCAGCAGCAGCCCTTCCTCGTCGGCATATTTGAAGGCGATGTTGAGCACGCCTTCCTGCGTGTCGTTGAGGCCCATCAGCCGGGCCAGCAGCAGCGGCCCCATCTCGCTGACCGTGGTGCGGATCGCATGGCCCTGTTCGCCATAGAGATCCCAGAAGATCGCGGGATTGTCGGCATAGCTGTAATCGGCGATGCCGATTTCCCTGGCGCGGGACACCAGCTTGTCGGCATTTTTGGCGGTCGGCGAACCGGCCATCGAAATGCCCGACAGGTCGCCCTTCACATCGGCCACGAACACCGGGACGCCGAGCGCGGTGAAGCTTTCGGCGATGCCCTGCAACGTCACCGTCTTGCCGGTGCCGGTGGCGCCGGCGATCAGGCCGTGGCGATTGGCCCGGCGCAGGTTCAGAAATTGGGGGATGCCGCCGTCCTTTTCGGGCGCGCCCAGACCAAGGAAGATGCCGTCGCTCATGGGCTTATGCTCCTCAAAAACGGGTCGGGCCGCGCCCGCCGGATTGTCTGCTCCTTCTTAGAAGGGAGGCAGGCAATCCGGCAAGCGCGGCCCGTAACGATTGTCGCTTTTGCTGACTTACTTGTCGCGCAGGCGGATGGGCAGGAACAACGGCGCCTGGCCGCGACGCAGCACCTGCAGCAGGATGGCGTTGCGACCCTGGGCCGACACCGCCTTCACCTGTGCATCCAGATCCGCCTGGGTCAGCACCGGCCGGTTATTGGCCGACAGGATCACGTCGCCGCGACGCAGGCCCTTGGCGCCGGCGTCGGTCGATCCGTCAACGGCGGTGATGACGATGCCGCGCGTGTCGCCGGCAACGCCCAGCTGGCGGGTGATGCTGGGGGTCAGCGGGATGGCGGAGATGCCCAGCGACTTCTGGGCCGCCTGGGTGTCGCTGCCCTGGTCGCCCTGCTGGCTGAAATCATCATCCTGCTGCTGGGCGAAATTATTGAGCTCGTCTTCGCTCGGGCGCTCGCCCACGACCGCGTTCAGCGTCATGCGCTGGCCGTTGCGCAGCAGCACGATCGGCACGCTCGACCCGATCTTGCTGTTGGCGACGATCGACGACAGATTCTGGTCCGGCGTCACTTCCTGACCGGCGACACTGACGATCACATCGCCTGCCTTGATGCCGGCCTTTTCGGCGCCCTTACCAGGCTCGACGCCCTGCACGAACTCGCCGCGATTCTTGGCAAGGCCCAGCGAGTCCGCCATATCCTCGCCCAGCGGGCTGATCTGCACGCCCAGATAGCCGCGCTTGATGCTTTGGCCCTGGCGCAGCGTGTCGACGATCGGCGCCGCCTGTTCCGAGGGGATGGCGAAACCGATGCCGACATTGCCGCCCGAGGGCGACAGGATCTGGCTGTTGATGCCGATCACATTGCCGCGCATGTCGAACATCGGGCCGCCGCTATTGCCCTGGTTGATCGATGCGTCGGTCTGGATGAACTTGTCATAGGTGCCGCCGGTGCCGCGATGCACGGCGGAGATGATGCCAGCGGTCACGGTGCCCGACAGGGCGAAGGGGTTGCCGATCGCGACGACCCAGTCACCCACGCGCGCCTTGGTGCTGTCGCCGAACTTGACGAAGGGCAGGGGCTTCTTCGCGTCGATCTTTAGCACCGCAAGGTCGGTTGCGGGATCGCGGCCGACCAGCTTGGCGGGATATTCTTCCTTGTTGGTCATGGTGACCGTGATGCTGTCGACGCTGGCGCCTTCCGCGCCGGCCGACACGACGTGATTATTGGTCACGATATAGCCATCGGCCGAGATCAGGAAGCCCGAGCCAAGCGACTGGGCCTGACGGGTCTGCGGCTTGCCGCCGCCGCCCTGGCCGAACAGGTCGCCAAAGGGCGTGCCGGCGAAGGGATTCTGCACGGTGACGCGCTGCTTGGTCGAGATGTTGACCACGGCCGGCTGCAGCTTTTCGACCATGTCGGCCAGGCTGGCGGGCGCGCCGGCGGGGGCAGCGGCCTGCAGGCCTTCATTTTGGGCGGTCTGCGCGCCGACATTGGAACTGGTCGTGACGGCGATGGCGGTGCCGCCGAGCAGCAGGGCGCCGGTGATGGCATAAGCGTAACGCACTCGTGACGGTCCTCTTCAGAAATTCGGGAGCGGGAAGGGCGGGACTCTAGGGGAGCCTTATCGATGCGCCGCCCTGCCTTAACCGATATTGAATGACACTGGTTCCGTAATGATCCTGAAACCTGCTGTTAGCGGCCCTGGAACTGCTTCAGGAACTCATTGTCCTTCGACAATACCATCGTCGTGCCGCCCGCCCGATCCGGGGCGAAGGTATAACGATAGGCCTGCATGGCGCGATAGAAGTCATAGAAATTCGCGTCCTTGCCAAAGCTTTCCGCATAGATGCGGGCGGCATTGGCGTCGGCCTCGGCGCGAATGATCTGTGCCTGCTTCAGGCCCTGGGCGCGGATCGTCAGCGCTTCCTGCTGGCGCGCGGTGCGCATGCGGGTGAAGGCGCTTTCCAGCGGCGTGCCATCGGGCAGGTCGGCGCGCTTGATCCGCACGTCGACGATCTCGGCGCCATATTGGCGCGCGACCCGGTCAAGCCCGGCCTCGATATTCTGCATCACCTGGCCGCGTTCGGGGCTGAGCAGCGCGGCGAAAGGCCGCTTGCCCAGTTCGTTGCGCAGCGCCGAGCCCAGGATCGGGCGCAGCGCGTCCGACACCTTCTCCTCGCTGCCGGCCGAAATATACATGCGCAGCGGATCGACGATGCGATAGCGGGCAAAGGCATCGACCTGCAGGCGCAACTGGTCGGTCGAAAGCACCTGCTGGCGCTCCATCTCGACCGAGAGCACGCGCTTGTCGATCCAGACGATCTGGTCGAAGAAGGGCACGCGCAGGATGACGCCGGCGCCGGTCTTGCCGAAATCCTCGTTCGGACGATAGCGGTTGATGATCTGCTTGGGCTCGCCGAAGCGGACGATCACGCCCTGCCGGGTTTCCGGCACGATGGTGACGGTGCTGCCGACCAGGATCAGCAGGATGATCGCGCCGATGGCGAGGGCGATGGGATTGCGCAAGCTCACTGGCCTTCCTCCGTCGCATTGGCAGCCGACTGGGGTGTCCCCTGGGCGCGGCGCTTGAGTTCGGGAAGGGGCAGGAAGGGGGTGACGTTGCCGCTTTCGACGATCGTCTTGTCGACGGTGGACAGGACACCCTCCATGGTTTCGTAATACATGCGCCGGCGGGTCACGTCGGGTGCCAGCCGATATTGTTCATAGACCTTGTCGAAGGCTGCGGCTTCGCCCTGCGCCTTGGCTGTGACCTGCTGTGCGGCGGCACGGGCCTCGTTCAGATAGGTCTGGGCGGTCTGCTGCGCGGCCGACACTTCCTTGAAGGCATCGTTGACGGCAGCCGGCGGGTCGGCCTGCTTGATCGCCACGCCCTGGACGCGGATGCCCGACTTGTAGCCGTCGAGAATCTCCTGCATCCGCTGTTCGACCTGCTGCTCGATCTCGGTGCGGCCCGCACCCAGCGCATCGTCCAGGCTGACGCTGGCGACCACCGAGCGCATCGCGCTTTCCGCCACTTCGCGGATCGATGCGTCCGGGTCGGCCAGCTGGAACAGATAGAGTTCTGGATTGCGGATGTTCCAGCGCACCGAATAGGCCAGGTCGACGATATTCTGGTCGCCGGTCAGCACCAGATTTTCGCTCTCCGCGCTGGCCGATCCGATATCGATCGTGCGGATTTCCTCGACATCGACCGTGCGCACCGCCTCGAACGGGGCGGGCAGGGTCAGGCTGATGCCGGGCGAGAGGGTACGGCTATATTTGCCGAGCAGGGTGACGACGCCGCGTTCCTGCGGGCCGACCCGGTGGAAACTGGTCAGCACCAGCCACAGGACGACGACAATGCCGACGGCGATCGGCCACAGCGCCCGGCCGTTCGCGCGCGGCGGCAGGCCACCGAAGCCGCCGCCCTGGCCAAAGCTCTCGCGGCTCTTGCGCAGCAATTCCTCGATCGCGGAAGGGGATTTGCCGCCGGCCGGCTTGCCGGGCTGGGTCCAGGGATTGCGCGGGCCATCACTGCCCCCGCCGGACCCGTTCTTGCCCGGTCCGTCATTGCCCTCAGGCCCGTCACCCTTGCCGCCCCAGGGACCCTGGGCCATGGCGCTCGCGATGCCGGGCATCCACCCGAATAATCTTCTCATGTCATCTCTATAGGAATGGCTGCACGCGAAAAACAGTGCCCTTAACGACGATTATTGCCTAGAGGCCCCAGTCATGACCGATATCGATGATTTTGCCGCCCGCCTGAAGACGCTGACCGATGGCCGTGCCAGCGCGCCGCGGGTGAAGGATGGCGTCATGACCCTGGCGCTCGACGTGGGCGGTCTGGCGCCCGAACGGCGCGATGCCGTGGCCGCCGCCATCCGCGAGGGCGGCCTGATGCTGCCGGGCGTCACCGACGTGCGCATTGCCATGACCGCCGAGCGCCGCGCGCCGCGCATCATCGCCGTGGCGTCGGGCAAGGGCGGGGTGGGCAAGTCGACCCTGTCGGCCAATCTCGCCATCGCTTTGTCGCGGCTGGGGCACAAGGTCGGTCTGGTCGATGCCGACATCTATGGCCCGTCGCAGGCGCGCCTGCTCGCCAGCGAGGACCAGAAGCCGCAGGCGCGCGAAAAGCGCCTGTTCCCGGTCGAAAGCCCGCTCGGCATTCCGATGCTGTCGATGGCCCATCTGGTCGATCCGGGCAAGGCGCTGGCCTGGCGCGGGCCGATGGTCGGCAATGCGCTGGGGCAGTTGATCGATGCCGACTGGGGCGACACCGACCTGCTGGTGATCGACTTGCCGCCGGGCACCGGCGACATTCAGTTGACCATGCTCCAGAAGCACAAGCCGGTCGGCGCCGTCATCGTCTCGACGCCGCAGGATCTGGCACTGATGGACGCGACCCGCGCCATCAGCCTGTTCGAACAGGCGCAGGTGCCGATGATCGGACTGGTCGAGAATATGGCCGGCTATGCCTGCCCGCATTGTGGCGAAGTGTCCGATCCGTTCGGCTGTGGTGGCGCGGAAGCGGCGGCGGGCGAGCTTGGCCTGTCCTTCATCGGCCGCATTCCGCTGGCGATCGACATTCGCAAGCGCTCCGACGCGGGTGATCCGCCGGCGGCCGGTGAAGGGCCGCATGCCGATGCCTTCCGCGCCGTCGCCGAAAAGGTCGCGGCCTGGCTGGCGAAGGCCGCCTGATCAGAGGCCAAGGTGCAGGAACTGGTTGAAGGCGCTCGCGCGATAATCGCCGAACGCCTCGCCATTGCCGAAGCCATGCCGGCGATAGAGCGTCAGCGCCGGATCGAAGGCGGGGCCGCTGCCGGTTTCCAGGCTGAGCCGGGTCATGCCGCGCTGCCGTGCCTGCCCGATGATATGGCGCAGCAGCGCTGCGGCCACGCCCCGGCGCAGATGATCGGGATGGGTGCGCATCGATTTGAGTTCGCCCTGGCCTCCGCCCAGGTCGCGCAGCGCGGCGACGCCGGCGATGCTGTCGCCATCCCAGGCGCTCCAGACGCAAATGTCGGGCTGCTGCAATCCTGACAGGTCGAGCGCGAAGACGCTTTCTGGCGGCGATTCCGCCTGCATGCCAGCCAGATGGATGGCCAATAGCGCGCGGGTCGGTGCGCCGCTCAGATCGTCTTGGCGAATGTCGAACATGGGCAGGGTCTAGCCGTGGCGCGTGCGGTGCGCCACGACCAAGTCCGGCTTATTTGACGTTGATCTCCAGCGACGGGTCGACCATCGACCGACGCGGTGCTGGCCGGGCGGCCGGCAGCGGCGCAGCGCGGGGTGCGGGCGTATAGCTGGCGGGGATCGGTGCCGGCTGGCCCAGCATGGGCGCGGGGCGGCGCGGCGGCGCCAGCGCGATCTCATTCTGGGTGAAGGCCTGCAGTTCCCGGCCCGCCGGGATGATAGCCGTCTTGCCGGTGATGAAGCCCGCGAACACGCCGGCCGCGATCACGCCACCGATGGTCGCGGCGGTATTGCCCTCGCCCTCCTGGCGGAAGCTGCCCTTGATCGGGATGCGGCGCCCGGCGACTTCGATATAACGCAGCTCGATATTCATCTTGCCCGACTTGCCGAACGCGCCCTTGCCGGTCAGCCAGGTCACTTCGCCCACGGCGCGGGCGTTCATCGGGATGACGACATAGCCATCGACCATCACCGGATCGGCGACCGACAGGTCGAACATCGCCCCTTCCTTGGCGGTCTTGCTGGACAATTCGCTGTTCATGCGCAGCATGACGGCGGTGTTGGCGGGCAGGACCATGGCCGGACTGGCCTCGGGCGGCTGCATGACGGGCAGCGGCGCATCGGCCTGTGCCAGCAATGGCTGGGCAGTCGCGGACATGATGGCAAGCGCGGCAATGACGACAGACTTCATCTCAGACCCCCTGAATACGGCCCGTCCCCACCGGCCGGCGCGAATCGCGCATTGCCGGACCTAGCCGGATGCTGCTTAGGAATTGGTTAGGGCCGGCGCGCGCCAGACCCTTGTTCGCGCCTTCGCCCTGCCCATATCGGGGATCAGAACAGGAGGACCGCCATGCCGCTCACCGCCGCGCAGGATATTGCCGATCTGCTCAACGAAACCCGGACCATCGCGCTGGTCGGCATTTCCGATCGCCCCGACCGGCCGAGCTACAGCGTGATGAAGACGCTGCAGGATCATGGCTATCGGGTGCTGCCGGTCAATCCACAGATCGCCGGCGAACATGTCCATGGCGAATTCGTCTGGGATCGGCTGTCGGACATCGGCGTGCGGATCGACATGGTCGATATCTTCCGGCGCAGCGAGGCCGCGGGCGAGGTGGTGGACCAGGCGATCGCCGCCGGCGCCAAGTCGGTCTGGATGCAGTTGGGGGTGATCGATGCCGATGCCGCGGCGCGGGCCGAAGCGGCGGGCCTCAAGGTCGTGATGGACTATTGCCCGGCGATCGAAATCCGGCGGCTTGGCCTTGCGCCGATCGCGGCGGATTAGCCCTAGGCAGCACGGCCCCGCGCCTCTATCAGCAAGGCCATGGCGCGGGCACCGTTGAAACGACGCAAAGACAGAGGTTTGAGCGACAGAGGTGTGAGCCGTCGCACGCTGCTGGTCGGTGGCGGCGCAGCAGCGGGACTGGTTCTGGCCTGGGCGGCCTGGCCGCGCAGCTATCGGCCCAATCTCAATGTCGGGCCGGGCGAACAGGTTTTCGACGCCTTCCTCAAGATCGACCGGGCGGGGCAGGTGATCGCCATCGTGCCGCAGACCGAAATGGGGCAGGGGGTGTCCACCATCCTGCCGCAGATATTGGCGGACGAACTGGGCGCCGACTGGCGCACCGTCGCGGTGCAGAGCGCGCCGATCAGCCCGCTCTATGCCAACGGTCTGCTGGCGCGTGACTGGCTGGCGAGCGACTGGACCCGCGTGGCGGGCGATGCCGGCACCTGGGCAGTCGACCAATATGCGACGCGCAGCGCGCTGATGCTGACCGGGGCGGGCACGTCGGTGCCGATGTTCCATGACGCCTATCGTAGGGCGGGTGCGGCGGCGCGCGTGCTGCTGTGCAAGGCGGCGGCGGCGCGCTGGGGCGTGCCCTGGGAAAGCTGTGACATCCAGAATGGCATCATCACCGACGGGGCCGAGCGCAAGCTGCGGCTGGGCGACGTGGTGGAGGATGCCGCCGGTTTCACCCTGCCCGACATCCTGCCCTATCGTCAGGGCAATGACGGCCGGCTGACCGGGCAGGATCTGCCGCGGCTCGACACCCCGTCCAAGATCGACGGCAGCCATAATTTCGCCGCCGACATCCGTCTGCCCGACATGGTCTTCGCCTCGATCCGGCAGGGGCCGATCGGCGACGCCGTGCTGAAGGATGCGCGCGATGCCGAGGCGCAGAAGGTCACCGGCTTCCTGAAACTGGTGCGCACCGAGCGCTGGATCGCGGCAGTCGGCACCAACTGGTGGGCGGCGAACCGGGCGCTCGACCTGATCGATCCCAGCTTCACCCTGCGCGGCACGCCGGTCGACAGCGGCCGCATCGATGCTGCGCTGGAGGAAGCCTTTTCCGGGGATGCCGGCCGGCGTCTCTATGTGCAGGGCGACCTGCTGCCGGTGTTCGAGAAGGCGACGATCCTGGCCAGCGAATATCAGGTCGATCCCGGCCTGCATCTGGCGCTGGAGCCGATGTGCGCGACGGCACGGGTGACGGAGGAGGGCGCCGAAGTCTGGATGGCGACGCAGGCGCCCGCGCTGGCCCGCGCCGCGATCGCCGATGCGCTCGGCCTGTCGGACAGTGCGGTGACGCTCTACCCGCTCCATGCCGGCGGCGCGACCGGACGGCATATGGATTGGGAGGCGGGCGTGCAGGCCGCGCTGATCGCGCGCGATGTCGGTCGTCCGGTGCAACTGCTCTGGTCGCGGCTGGAGGATGTGATTCAGGATCGGCCCGGCGCGCCGGCCCATGCCCGCATGGCGGCCAAGCTGGGCCGTGGTGGGATGGTCGAGGGGTGGCTGGCCAAGGTGGCGGCTCCCTGTGCCATGACCCAGACCTGGTCGCGCATCGCCCATGGCAAGCTGCCGCATGAGGCTGCCGCCGAAGCGGGCGACAAGGCGACCCGGCTGGCGGTGGCCGGCATGGTGCCGCCCTATGCCATTCCGAACTGGGCGGTGGATCATTATCCCGCTGACGTTGGCCTGCCGCTCGGCTTCATGCGCGGCAATGCGCATCTCCATGGCGCCTTCTTCACCGAATGCTTCCTGGACGAACTCGCCCATCTGGCGGGGATCGAGGCGATGTCCTTCCGCATCCAGATGCTGGGCAGCAACCCGCGCCTCGCCCATTGCCTCTCCACGGCGGCCGCGATGGGCGGCTGGCAGGGGGGCATTGCCGGCAGCGGGCAGGGGATCGCCGCGCATATGATGAACGGCGCCTATGCCGCCGTGATGGTCGAGGCGGGGATCGAGGGCAGCAAGCTCAGCGTCCGGCGGATGGTTGCGGCGGTGGATTGCGGCGATCAGGTCAATCCCGATATCGCGCGGCAGCAGATAGAAAGCGGGCTGATCCATGGCCTCGCGCTCGCGACGGGGGCGTCGGTGCCCTATGCCGGCGGCATGCCGACGCGCGCGATGCTGGGGCGGATGAACCTGCCGCGGCTGGGCGACATCGGAGAGATCAGCGTGGAACTGATCCGCAGCACGGCCGACCCGGCCGGCGTCACCGATCTTGGCGCGCCGCTCGCCGCGCCGGCGATCGCCAATGCGCTCTTCACCGTCACCGGGCAGCGATTCCGCAGCCTGCCGATCATGGGAAATGGCTGATGCCTGACAGCGAAATTGACACTCGCACGCCATCGCGCGTCGGCGTGCTGCTGATCAATCTCGGCACACCCGACGCGCCCGATGCCACATCGGTGCGCCGTTATCTGGCGGAATTCCTGTCCGACCCGCGCGTGGTGGAAATTCCGCAGATCATCTGGCAGCCGATCCTGCGCGGCGCGGTGCTGACGACGCGGCCGAAAAAGTCGGCCCATGCCTATCAGCAGGTGTGGATGCCTGGCGGATCGCCGCTGGCGGTCTACACCCGCGAGACGGCGGAGGCGTTGCAGCAGGCGATGGGGCCGGACCTGATCGTCGATTGGGCGATGCGCTATGGCAATCCGTCGATCGCCAGCCGGCTCCAGGCGATGATGGCGCAGGGGTGCGACCGCATCCTTCTGGCACCGCTCTACCCGCAATATTCCGGAGCGACCACCGCGACCGCGCTGGACAAGGCCTTTGCCGCGCTGGCCGACATGCGGCTGCAACCGGCGATCCGCACCCTGCCGCCTTATTATGCCGATCCCGACTATATCGCCGCGTTGAAGGCGTCGATCGACGGCCATCTGGCGCAGCTCGACTTCAGGCCCGATGCGCTGCTCGCCAGTTTCCATGGCATGCCGGAACGGACGCTGAAACTGGGCGATCCCTATTATCACCAGTCGGTGGAGACGGTCCGGCTGCTCGATGCGGCGATGGACCTGCCCGTCCATATGAGCTTCCAGTCGCGTTTCGGCCGGGCCAAATGGCTGGAACCGGAGACCGAAGCGACGCTCACCAGATTGGTGAAGGAAGGTGTCCGGAACATTGCTGTCGTGACACCCGGATTTTCGGCAGATTGTCTGGAAACCCTAGAGGAAATCGGGCTTCGCGCGAAAGAAGTTTTTTTAGCGGAAGGTGGCGAAAAATTTGCCTTTTTGCCCTGTCTAAACGCATCCCCCGAAGCTATCACCCTCTACCAGCGGCTGGTCGGCCGCGAGCTTTCAGGATGGGTGGACCAGAGGGTCTAGCACAGGAGAGGACAGGCGCATGTCGAGAGTAGCGATCGTGACCGGCGGAACCCGCGGTATCGGGGAAGCCATCAGCCTGGCACTCAAGGAAATGGGATATACGGTTGCCGCCAACTATGCCGGCAACGAGGAAAAGGCCAAGGCCTTCACCGACGCCACCGGCATTGCCAGCTTCAAATGGGATGTCGGCGATCATCAGGCCTGCCTGGACGGTTGCGCTGCGGTGGCGGAAGCGCTCGGTCCGGTCGACATCGTCGTCAACAATGCGGGCATCACCCGTGACGGCGTGCTCGCCAAGATGAGCTTCGACGACTGGAACGAAGTCATGCGCATCAACCTTGGCGGTTGCTTCAACATGGCCAAGGCGACCTTTGGCGGCATGCGCGAGCGCGGCTGGGGCCGGATCGTCAATATCGGTTCGATCAATGGCCAGGCCGGCCAATATGGCCAGGTCAACTATGCCGCCGCCAAGTCGGGCATTCACGGCTTCACCAAGGCGCTGGCGCAGGAAGGCGCCAAATATGGCGTCACCGTCAATGCGATCGCGCCCGGCTATATCGACACCGACATGGTCGCGGCCGTGCCGGCGCCGGTGCTGGAAAAGATCGTCGCCAAGATCCCGGTCGGCCGTCTGGGCCAGGCGCATGAGATCGCCCGTGGCGTCGCCTTCTTCTGCAGCGACGAAGGCGGCTTCGTGACCGGCAGCACGCTGTCGATCAACGGCGGCCAGCACATGTATTGATGGCCAAGGGCGACGCTTCCGATGGCGCAGCAGCGTCCGGGGCGTCGCCCTTCGCCCCTCCGCTCAAGCGCAGCGTGACCATTGCCGGGCACCAGACCGCGATCAGTCTGGAGCCGATCTTCTGGCAGGCGCTGCGTGAAGCGGCTGCCGAGGCCGAATTGCCGATCAATGCGCTGATCGCCCGGATCGACGTGACGCGGATGGCGGCCGAGGATCCCCCCAATCTGGCCAGCGCGATCCGCTGCTGGCTCTTCGCCCGCGTCCGGACACAGGATTTTCCGCAGGGCTGAGCGTCTCCCGCCCCTTTCCCTTATTGCTATAGCGTTTCTTCCGCACTTCTGCGCCGGGGCGAAATAGGCTAGGGCGCTGCGAATGAAATTGATTCGCATTATGGTCCGCTGTATCGCGGACCGGGGCTGACGGACGGAGGACGGGCAATGCTGCAGGCGGCACAGGGCAGGGCGGAGGTCTATGCGACCGATTTCGCCGATGTCGGTGACGATCGTCCGATGCCCGTTGCCAGCGGCCATGCCATCGCTGTTCCGGCCGAACGCTATGGCGCTCGGCGCGGCCCGAACCTGCCCGCCATTGCCGCCATCCTGGTCGTGCATGCGCTGCTGATCGGCGCGCTGATCCAGGTGCGCAATCATGTCGTCCGGGCCGAAGAGGCGAAGCTGACGGTGGTGAACCTGTCGCCACCCCCGCCGCCGCCCGCCGCCGAAGCGCCCCCGCCGCCGCCATCCCAGCCGCAGGTCGTGGCGCCGCCACCGATCGTCCAGACACCGGTGCCGCCGGTGCAGATCGCCACCACGCCCGATCCGGTCCCCGCGCCCTCGCCGGTCGCGGTGTCGGCCCCGCCATCGCCGCCGGCACCGGCCGCGCCGGTCATGGCTGCCGCGGCCCCTTCGGTCGTCCAGGCGGGCGATATCGGCGCGCAGATGGTGTCGGGCAAGCCGCCCCGCTATCCGATCGACAGCCGGCGTAAGCGCGAGCAGGGCACGGTCGTCCTGGCGCTGGTGGTCGGCACCGACGGCGGTGTCGAGAGCATCGGCATCGCCCGCAGCAGCGGTTTTGCACGACTGGATGATGCCGCGCGCGATGCGGTGAAACATTGGCGCTGGCGCCCGATCATCCGTGACGGTCAGGCCGTGCGGGTGAAGGGCGTGGTCGAAATCCCCTTCGTCATCCGCACCGACAAGGCCTGACAGACAGGGCCTGACAGACAGCGCCTCACCGGCGCGCCTCGCCCGACCGCAGGCCCAGGCCATCCCGCCCCGGAGTATCCTTCATGCTGATCGTCATTCCCGACCTGATCGACGCCGCCGGCGTCGCCCACATCCGCGCGCTCATTGATGCGGCGCAATGGGTCGATGGCAATGTCACCTCCGGTCATCAGTCGGCGCTGGCCAAGCGCAACCTGCAACTGCCCGAAAGCGCGCCGGAAGCGCGCCAGGCGGGGCAGATGATCCTCGATGCGCTTGGGCGATCGCCCCTGTTCATCGCCGCCGCGCTGCCGCTTAAGATCTTTCCGCCCTTGTTCAACAGCTATGCCGGCGGGCAGGCGTTCGGCACCCATGTCGACAATGCCGTACGCATCCAGGCCGGCACCGGCTTTCGTGTCCGGTCCGACCTGTCGATCACCGTCTTCCTGGAGGAACCGGAAAGCTATGAGGGCGGCGAACTGACGATCGAGACCCATTTCGGTGTGCAGCAGGTGAAGCTGCCGGCGGGGCAGGCGGTGCTCTATCCCTCCTCCTCGCTGCATCGGGTCGAACCGGTGACGCAGGGGCGCCGCGTCGCCAGCTTCTTCTGGATGCAGTCGATGATCCGCGACGACGCCGCGCGGCAGATGCTGTTCGATCTCGACAGTTCGATCCAGCAACTGGCGCTCGATCGCGGCCATGATGATGCCCAGGTGATCCGCCTGACCGGCGTCTATCATAATCTGCTGCGCCGCTGGGCCGACGCCTGAGCCTGCTGTCAGCTTGTGACTATGGCTAACTAACTGGCAATTATAGCGAATCTATAGCCGTCGCGCCGCGCGTACGCACGCTGGCCCGCCGCACATGTCGTTCGTCGGCGCTGGTTGGCCTTTGGTCGAAAGCCCGCATGCCACGCCTTGTCGCTCGGAAAAGCCGTTTGACCTCACCTGTCCGGCTCGCAATGATCCGCGCCATCCACGCGGGGGGTGCCAAGGGGGTGGCCTTCGCGACAAGACAGACCCGCGATCTGCGGGCATTCCAGTGGAGGCTATCTTGCATAGACGCGACTTCCTGGCCTTTGGCACCATGGGTGTCGGCGGGCTCGTCCTGCCGTCCTTTTTCGGCAAGGTCATTGCAGCAGAGGATCTGAACAGCGCGCTCGACGTCGGCTTCAAGAAGGGGCTGGCCGACGCCGCGATGAACGCGGCCAAGAGCGCCGGCGCCAGCTATTGCGACGTGCGCGTCGGCCGTTACCTGCGCCAGTTCGTCATCACCCGCGAAAAGAATGTCGAGAATATCGTCAACACCGAATCCACCGGTGTCGGCATCCGCGTTCTGGCCAATGGCGCCTGGGGCTTTGCCGCCACCAATGAGCTGAGCAAGGAAGCGGTCGCCAAGGCTGCGCAGCAGGCGGTCGCCATCGCCAAGGCCAATGCGCCGCAGCAGAGCGCCCCGGTCCAGCTCGCCCCGGTCAAGGGCGCGGGCGAGGTCAGCTGGAAGACGCCGATCGTCAAGAACAGCATGGCCGTGCCGATCAAGGACAAGGTCGAGCTGCTGATGGGCGTGAACGCCGCCGCGATGGAAGCGGGCGCCGACTTCGTCAATTCGATCCTGTTCCTGGTCAATGAGCAGAAATATTTCGCCAGCACCGATGGCAGCTATATCGATCAGGATGTCCACCGCATCTGGGCGCCGATGACGGTCACTGCGGTCGACAAGACCAGCGGCAAGTTCCGGACGCGCGAGGGGCTGTCCTCGCCGATGGGCCTGGGCTTCGAATATCTCGATGGCGCGGCCAGCGGCAAGACCGTGCTGCCCAACGGCGTCACCGTCTATGGCAACAGCTATGACATGAAGGAAGACGCCGTGGCCGCCGCCAAGCAGGCGCGCGCGAAGCTCAAGGCGCCGTCGGTCAAGCCCGGCAAATATGATCTGGTGCTCGACCCGTCGCACACCTGGCTGACCATCCACGAATCCGTCGGCCATCCGCTCGAACTGGACCGCGTGCTGGGCTATGAGGCGAACTATGCCGGCACCAGCTTCGCCACGATGGACAAGCTGCAGGCCCATTTCCAATATGGCAGCGACAAGGTGAACATCGTCGCCGACAAGGTGCAGCCCGGCAGCCTGGGCGCCGTCGCCTATGATGACGAAGGCGTGAAGACCAAGAAGTGGGATCTGATCCGCGACGGCAAGCTGGTCGGCTATCAGGCGATCCGTGACCAGGTCCATATCGAGGGCAAGAAGGAATCGGACGGCTGCGCCTATGCCGATAGCTGGTCCAATGTGCAGTTCCAGCGCATGGCCAATGTCAGCCTGGAACCGGGCAAGACCAAGCAGAGCGTTGCCGACATGATCGCAGGTGTCGAGGATGGCATCTACATCATCGGCGACGGCAGCTTCTCGATCGACCAGCAGCGCTACAACGCCCAGTTTGGCGGCCAGCTCTTCTACGAGATCAAGAACGGCAAGATTACCCAGCAGATCGAGGATGTCGCCTACCAGATCCGCACCCCGGAATTCTGGAATGCCTGCGTCGGCGTCTGCGACCAGAGCGATTATCGCCTGGGTGGCTCCTTCTTCGACGGCAAGGGCCAGCCGGCCCAGGTCTCCGCCGTGTCGCACGGGTCTTCGACCGCGCGCTTCAACGGTATCAACGTCATCAACACCGCGCGTTCGCTCGGCTGATTGCTTAGGGAGACAAGAAAATGAGCATCCTTACCGAAGCGCAGGCCAAGGCCATCCTGACCAAGGTCGTCGCCCTGTCGAAGGCCGACGAGTGCACCGCGCAATTGACCGGCAAGATCCAGGGCAATATCCGTTTCGCCCGCAACGACGTGTCGACCGCGGGCCTGACCGACGATATCGAGCTGGCGGTCCAGGTCGCCTATGGCAAGAAGGTCGGCACCGCCACCATCAACCAGTTTGACGACGCCTCGCTGGAACGGGTGGTGCGCCGTGCCGAGACGCTGGCCAATCTCGCCCCGGACAATCCGGAATTCATGCCGGCGGTGGACAGACAGGCCTATAAGGCCAGCCCGACCTTCGCCCAGTCGACCGCCGACATCACGCCGGAATATCGCGCCCAGGTGGCGTCGACCTCGATCACCGCCTGCAAGTCGCAGAAGCTGATCGCGGCCGGCTATCTGGAGGATAATCAGAGCTTCGTTGCGATCGCCAACAGCAAGGGCAATTTCGGCTATCAGCGTTCGACCATGCTGGATTATACCTGCACCGTCCGCACCGAGGATGGCCGGGGCTCCGGCTGGGTCGGCACCGACACGCAGGACGCCACCCGCTTCAAAGCGGACAGCGATATCCAGATCGCGATGCGCAAGGCATCGGCCTCGTCCGAGGCGAAGGCGCTGGAGCCGGGCAAATATACCGTGATCCTGGAACCAATGGCGGCCGCGGGCCTGATCGGCTTCATGTTCTACTTCTTCGGCGCGCGCGAGGCGGACGAGGGCCGCAGCTTCCTGTCGAAGAAGGGCGGCGGCAACAAGCTCGGCGAACAGGTGTTCGGGCCGCAGGTCAATTTCTACACCGACCCGTGGGATCCGGTCGCGCCCTGCCTGCCCTGGGACGATGATGGCCTCGCCCGCCAGCGTGTCGACATGGTCAAGGACGGCAAGGTCACCAACCTCAATTACAGCCGCTACTGGGCGAGCAAGCAGGGCAAGCCTGCGATCGGCCAGATGGGTAATATCCTGATGACCGGCGGCACGAAGACGACCGCCGACCTGGTCCGCTCGACCGAGCGCGGCGTGCTCGTCACCCGCACCTGGTATATCCGCATGGTCGATCCGCAGACCGTGCTGCTGACCGGCCTGACCCGCGACGGCACCTTCTATGTCGAGAACGGCCAGATCAAATATCCGATCAAGAATTTCCGGTTCAACGAGAGCCCGGTGATCATGCTCAACAATGTCGAAGAGCTGGGTCGCCCGGTCCGCGTGCCGCCGGACGAAGTGTCGATGAACATCGTCGTGCCGCCGATGAAGCTGCGCGACTTCACCTTCACCTCGCTCTCGGACGCGGTGTGACGGTTTGAGCTGTGCATGATCCTCCCCTGTGAAGGGGAGGGGGACCATTGCGAAGCAATGGTGGAGGGGTGTCACCCTATCGATAGCGGGACACCCCTCCGTCTGGCTTTGCCAGACACCTCCCCTTCGAGGGGAGGATCATGCAAATCCCTATGCGATTGGAAGTGATGACACGCGGCGAGTTTCTTCGGTTGATGGCGGGCGGTCTGGCTGGCGCAATGCTGGCCCGTCCGCTTGCCGCCGCAGGAGGCTATGATTTCTGGTTCACGCGGCTGCGCTATGACTCGGGCGACTGGGACGTCGACCAGCGCATGCCGTCCAACCTCATCACCTCGCTGATCGATTATACGACGCTGCGGGTCGATCCGAAGGAGCATGTCATTGCCCTTTCGGACCCGAAGATGCTGACCGCGCCCTTCTGCTACATGGCGGGGCACAAGCTGGTCGAATTTTCGGAGGCCGAGCGGCGCAATTTCGAGCGCTATGTCCGCAATGGGGGTTTCGTCCTGGTGGATGATTGCAACCATGACATAGACGGCCTGTTCGCCCGCTCGTTCGAGGCGCAGATGGCCAAGATTTTCGGCCCCAAAGGCTTGAAGACGCTGCCAAAGACCCATCCGGTCTATCGCAGCTTCTTCAAGTTCGACGGGCCGCCCAATACCGGGCTGGAACTGAATGGCTGGGGCGATGATCTGGTCCATGATTATCTCAAGGGCATAGAGGTCAATGGCCGCCTGGGCGTTCTCTACAGCAACAAGGATTATGGCTGCGAGTGGGACTATGACTGGCGCAACAAGCGCTTCCTGGCCGAGGATAATACCAAGTTCGCGGTCAATATCGTGATGTACGCGCTGTCGTCGTAATGCCTGCCGTCTGCCGTCTTTTTTTCGTCATTCCCGCGAAAGCGGGAATCCATCTCCCAACCTCGCACCCGTGGAGAGCGTCGGAGATGGATCCCCGCCTGCGCGGGGATGACGGCATTTGCTAGGAAATATCATGACCGATATCAGCGAAGCGGAAATCCAGCAGAAACTGGCGCGCCTGGGCGAATTGCGCGCGGCGATCGGCCAGGCGATCGTGGGGCAGGGGGCGGTGGTCGAGCAGTTGCTGATCGGCCTGCTCGCTGGCGGCCATTGCCTGCTCGAAGGGGTGCCGGGCCTGGGCAAGACATTGCTGGTCCGCTCGCTCGGAGAAGCGTTGAAGCTCGACTTCCGCCGGGTGCAGTTCACGCCGGATTTGATGCCCAGCGACATTCTCGGCACCGAATTGTTGGAGGAGGATCATGGCACCGGCCATCGCAGCTTCCGCTTCCAGAAGGGGCCGGTCTTCACAAATTTGCTGCTGGCCGACGAACTCAACCGGACCCCGCCCAAGACGCAGGCAGCGCTGCTGGAGGCGATGCAGGAGCGCACCGTCAGCTATGGCGGCACCACCTATCAGCTACCATCGCCCTTCTTCGTGCTGGCGACGCAGAACCCGCTGGAACAGGCCGGCACCTATCCGCTGCCCGAGGCACAGCTCGACCGCTTCCTCCTCCATATCCGCGTTGATTATCCGACCGAGCAGGAGGAGCATGACATTCTCGCCCAGACCACCGGCGCCAAGCCGGGCGCGGTGCCGGCGGTGATGCAGGGCGAGGAGGTGCTGGCGCTGCAGAAGCTGGTGCGCGACGTGCATTTCGGTGAGGATCTGCTGCGCTGGGTGACGCGTATCGTGCGGGCGAGCCGTCCGGGCGAGGGCGCACCGGACGAGATCCGCAAATATGTGAAATGGGGTGCGGGGCCACGCGCCGGCCAGTCGCTGATCCTGGCGGCCAAGGCACGCGCCTTGCTCCAGGGCCGTCTGGCGGCGACGCGCGAGGATATCGTTGCGCTGGCCGGGCCGGTGATGCGCCACCGCCTGCTGCTGTCCTTCGCCGCCGAAGCCGAAGGCAAGAGCGCCGACGATGTCGTCGCCGCGCTCGTCCGCGCCGTGCCGCTCGGCTGATCCGGACGCGCAATCATGGCCGATTTCATTCCCCCAGATGTGCGGAGCCGGCTCAAAAGCCTGCGCCTGCTCACGCGCCGGGCGGTGGGATCGCATGGCCTCGGCCTCCATCACAGCCACAGCCGGGGCGCCGGCCTCGAATTTGCGCAATATCGCGCCTATGAGCCGGGCGACGAGCTGCGCCAGATCGACTGGAAACTCTATGCCCGGTCGGACAAATTCTTCGTCCGGGAAGCCGAGCGGGAAAGCCCGGTCGCGGTCTGGATCGTGATGGATGCCAGCGCCTCGATGGCGCAGACCGATGCGATCCGGCCCGATTATAGCCGGCTCGACGCGGCCAAGGGGATCGCCGCGAGCATTGCCGAACTGGCGATGCAGCAGGGGGATCGCTTCGGCTGGATGGCGCTGTCCGACACCGGGCTGCGGCTGTTGCCGCCCGCGACCGGCCTGCGCCAGCGCGACCGGCTGCTGCTCGACATGCTGCCGCTGCGGGCCGAAGGCGGCTTTGCCGCCGAAACCCAATTGGGTCCGCTCTGGGAACGGATCGGCGCGCATGATATGGTGATTTTGCTCAGCGATTGTTTTGAGCTGGGCGCGATCGATCTGGTCGAGAAATTGTCAGCCGCCGGGCGCGAGGTTCTGGTGATCGAGATGCTGACCGTGGGGGAGCGGGATTTCCCGTTCGACGGCGGCTATCGCTTCCGCGACCCGGAAACCGGCGAGGAACTGCTGGGCGACGGCGCCGCGCTGCGCGCCGAATTTCTGCGCCGCTTCGGCGAGGCGCGGGCGGAGTTGCATGCGCGTCTCGATGCGGTCGGCATCCGCCGCGCGACCCATGTGCTGGACGAGCCGATCGACCTGCCGCTGCGCCGCCTGTTCGGCGCCCATGACGCGGCCGAATATTCATGACGCCCGCCTTGCTGCTCCCCGCCGCGCTGGCCGGCCTGCTGGCGCTGCTGATCCCGCTCGCGATTCATATCGCCCGGCGCAGCGAGCAATTGCCGACCGATTTCGCCGCGCTGCGCTGGCTGCGGCAGAAGCCCAAGCCCCGGTCCCGGCTACGGTTCGACGAATGGCTGTTGCTCGCCCTGCGCCTCGCCCTGCTGGCGCTGGTCGTGCTGTGGCTGGCCCATCCGGTGCTGTTCGGCGCGGCGAGCAAGCAGGCTTATGTGGCGCTGACGCCCGGCGTCGATCCAGCGGCGGTGGACGAAAAGACGCTGGCCGAGGGCAGGGCGCATTGGCTGGCGCCCGGCTATCCCCGCGTCGAGCCGGGCAAGTCGCTGGCGGCCGATGCCGTCCCGCTAGCCAGTCTGGTGCGCCAGCTGGACGCTGAGCTGCCACAGGGCGCGCCGCTCACCATCATCGTGCCGCAGATCCTCCAGGGCGCCGATGCGGAGCGGCCCCGCCTGTCGCGCAAGATCGACTGGCGCATCGTCCCCGGCGCGATGCCGGTGGGCAAGCCCGTGGCGATCAAGCCGCCATCGATCGCGATCCGCGCCGATGGCGCTCATGCCGCCGGCCTGCGTTACCTCAATGCCGCCGCGCTTGCCTGGCAGCCGGCGGGCAAGCCGGCCGATGTCGACAGCGGCCCCCTGACCGCGCCATTGCCTCCGATGGACAAGACTTTGTTCTGGATGAGCGCCGGCACTTTGCCGGAAGCGCTGCAACGCTGGATCGCGCAGGGCGGGCAGGCGATCGTCGCATCCGATGCGCTGCTGCCCCAGGGCACGACGCCCGCGCCCCTGTGGCAGGATGATCTTGCCCGGCCGCTGGTGGAGGCGATGCGGATCGGCAAGGGCCGGCTGCTCCGCTTCACCCGCCCGTTGCAGCCGGCGCAGATGCCGCAATTGCTGGAGGCGGATTTCCCCGCCCGCCTGCGTGCGCTGATCCAGCCGCCCAGCATGGCGCCGCAGCGCGCGGATGCCGCCGCCTATGCGCCGCTGACCGGTGGTCGTGCCTACCCGCAGCCGCCAGCCGATCTGCGCCCCTGGCTGGCGCTGTTGATCGCCGCGCTGCTGCTGGTCGAACGCTGGTTCGCCACCCGCCGCAAACGGGCGATCGCACCGTGAGCGCCGACGTCTTGCTCTCCACCTGGCTGACGCCCAGTCGCCGGCGCGCGCGGTTCGACACGCTGCTGCTCGGTCTGCCGGTTCTGCTGCTGGCGAGCGCGCTGGTCTGGCGCTTGGCCGGACTGGTGCCGGCCGCCATCCTGCTGCTGCTCGGCGCCGGCCTGCTCGGCGCCCTCATCATCCGTCGCGCCCGGCGCTTCGACCAGGCCTGGCTGGTCCGCCGCCTCGACGCCAGCCGCGCCGATCTGGAGGATAGCAGCGGGCTGCTCTTCGCCGATCCGCAGGCACTGGGCCCGCTGCAACGGCTGCAACGCGCCCGGCTCGACCAGCGGCTCGGGCAGAGCATGCCGCAGGATCTGGCGCCCGACTGGTCGCGCCGCGCGATCCCTATCCTCTGGATCATTGCCCTGCTCGGCATCGCCGCCCTGCTGCTCTGGCCTCGTAGCAGCGATAAGCCCGTCGTGCTGGCCCCCGCCGCCGAGGGCATCGCCGCAAAGCCCGGCATCCCGCGCCTTGTCGCGCAAAATCTGCGTATCATTCCGCCCGCTTATACCGGCCTGCCGCTGCGCGACGAGGCGAAGCTCGATGCGCGCGCGCCGCTCGGGTCACGGCTCGAATGGACCTTCCGCTTCGACCCGCAGGCAAGCGCGCCGGCGCTGCTGCCGCTGGGCGGGGCGGGCATTGCGCTGCGCCGTGACGGCGATCACTGGATCGCCAGCCGCACGCTCGATGCCTCCTTCCTCTACCGTATCGATCCGGCATCCGGGCGCGGCCCCTTGCCGCCGCTGCACCGGATCGACGGCGTGGCCGATGCGCCGCCGCAGGTGAAGTTGATCGCGCCCGCCGCGAGCCTCAACATGGTAACGCCCGGCCAGCGTAGCTGGACGCCCGTTTTCGCCGCGACCGATGATTATGGCGTCGCCGCCACCGCCCGGCTGCGCGTCACATTGGCGATCGGCGAGGGCGAGAATATCCGCTTCACCGAACGCGAGATCGCCGTGTCCGGCACCGGCCCGGCGCGCGACCGGCGCTTCGCCCCGCGCCTCGACTTCGGCGCTCTCGGTTTTTCGGCCGGCGGCGACATGGTGGTGCAGATCATCGTGCGCGACAATTGCGCACCTGCGCCGCAGGAAGTGCGCGGCCCCAGCGTCATCCTGCGCTGGCCCGCGGCCAAGGCCCCCGAAAGCGGCGGTCTTCAGGGCATGGTGAACACCATCTTGCCGGCCTATTTCCGCAGCCAGCGCCAGATCATCATCGATGCCGAGGCGCTGCTGAAGCGCAAGCGCAGCCTGTCGGCCGACAAATATCTGTCGCAATCCAACGGCATCGGCAACGACCAGAAAATCCTGCGCGGCCGCTACAGCCAGTTTCTGGGTGGCGAGAGCGAAGGCGAACCCAGCCTGCCGACCGCCGATGCGGACGGCCACAGCGAGGGCGACGGCCACGACCATGGTCTGCCGGTCGCGGCGCCCAATGTCTTTGGCGAGAAGGAGGATGTGCTCGCCGAATTCGGCCATCCGCACGATGAATCCCCTGCCTCCAGCCTGGACCCGGAGACCCGCGCGATCCTGAAACAGGCGGTGGACGAGATGTGGCAGTCGGAAATGCAGTTGAAGCAGGGCCGACCCGACCTGGCCTTGCCCTTCGCCTACAAGGCGCTGCGCTTCATCAAGGAAGTGCAGCAGGCGACCCGCATCTTCCTGTCGCGCGTCGGCCCGGAACTGCCGCCGATCGACCCCGCCCGCCGCATGACCGGCAAGCGTGAAGGGATAGCCGGCAATTTCGAGCCGCTGGTCGCGGTCGAGGGCGATGACGGCCCGGCCGCCGCCGCCTGGCGCGGGCTGGCGCAGGGACCGGTGCCGCTCGACGCGCTGGAGGGCTGGTCTCGGGCCAACGCCGCGCGCCTGCCCGATCCGCTGGCGTTGCGCGGCGCGATCGACGCCGTGCGGCGCGATCCGGCCTGCGCCGCCTGTCGTGACAAGCTGCGCGCGCAATTGTGGATGGCGATGGAGCGGCCGCAGGGCGGTGTGGCGCGGCGGCGCCCGCCCGACGCTGCCGGCGCCCGCTATCTCGGCGCGATCGGGGGGCGTCCATGAACGTACAACTCATCACCGCGCTGCTCCTCGGCGCGGCCGTGCTGGTCGGTTGGGCAAGGCTGCTGCTGTGGCAGCGTTCGGCGGGCGATCTGGGCGCACGGCCCTGGCGCCTCGCGGCCCTGTTGCTGCTCCAGCCGCTTGTCGCGCTACTCCTCTATTTCGGCCTCTTCCCGCCCGCTTTTCCGGTAGCAGACGGCACGCTGACCGTCGCCACCCAGGGCAGTTCGCGCTTCGCCTCGGCCGGCAAGGGCGCGCATCTGGTCGCGCTGCCCGAAACGCCGGACATGGCGGGCGCGCAGGCGGTGCCGGATCTGGCGACCGCGCTGCGCCGCTATCCCGACACGCGCCGCCTCGTCATCCTGGGGCAGGGGCTCGTTGCGCGCGACCGCGATGCGGCGAGGGGGCTTGCGATCGATTACACGCCGCCGGCCGCCGCCGCAGGACTGATCGCGCTAGCCCGGCCTGACCGGATCGCGCCGGGCGCAACCTTCGCCGTCGGCGGACAGGTTGCCGGCCTGCCCAAGGCGCAGGTCGAACTGCTCGATCCCGCCGGGCGCGTCACCGATGCCGCTCCTGTGGATGGAGACGGCCGTTTCAGCCTGACCGGCACCGCGCGCGCCGCCGGCACCGCCGAATTCACCCTGCGCCTGCGCCGCGCCGATGGCGGGCTGGTCGAACAGGCGGTGGTGCCATTGCTGGTCGAGGGTGATGCTGCGCCGCGGCTGCTGATCCTGGCCGGGGCGCCGGGGCCGGAGGTCAAATATCTGCGCCGCTGGGCGACCGACGCCGGCTATGCCGTCACCGTCAACATGAGCGCGGGTGGCGGCATTGCGCTGGGCGACGCACCGGTCGCAATCAACGCCGCCAGCCTGCGTCGCTATGACCTGCTGGTCGCCGATGACCGCGCCTGGGCCGGTCTGGGCGGCGGACGCGGTGCGGTGCTGGAAGCGGTGCGCGGCGGCATGGGCCTGCTGCTACGCGGCAGCGGCCCGGCCGACGGCGCGCTGCGCGGCCAGTGGCGTGCGCTGGGTTTCGATCTGTCCGGCGGCAATGGCGTCGCGCCGATCGCCCTGCCGGCGCCGCTGGCCGCCGATCGCGCCCGCACCCGTGCCGGTATCGGCAGCGCCGACATACCCGCGGACCTCAATATCGGCGACGATATTCTGCCCGAAGCGACCCGCATGGATGGCGTCCCGACCGGCCGCGACGCGGTGCCACTGGTGCAGGACGCCGCCGGCACGCCGCTCGCCGCCTGGCGCGCACTTGGGGCAGGGCGGGTCGCGGTCTGGACCGGCCTCGACAGCTTCGGCCTGGTGCTGAGCGGCCGGGGCGATCTTTACGGCGACTGGTGGGGGCGGATGATGGCCGCCATCGTGCGCCCGGCACCGGGGTCCGTGCCCGCCTTCACTGGCCCGGCTTGGGTGGGCGAGCGGATCAGCCTGTGTGGCCTGAAGGCGGGCGCCCGTGTCGACAGCGCGCCCTTGGCGATCGATCCCGCGACCGGCAATTGCGCCGCCTGGTGGCCCGATCGGGCGGGCTGGCATCAGCTGCGCCGGGCGGATGGCTCGGCGGCGGCCTTCTACATCTATCCCGCCAATGCCCTGCCGGCCCTGCGCATCGCGCAGATGCATCAGGCCATGCCCCTGTTGCAGGGCGCCGATCAGAAGACGGATTCTGCCACTGCCGCGCGCGCCGTTCCCGGCCCGTCCTGGCCCTGGCTCATCGGCTGGCTGATCGCCAGCGCCCTGCTCTGGTGGTTCGAGCGGTCCCGGATCGGCCGCGCGGTGACCCCGCAGGCCTAACCCACGCCCAGCATCACCGGTCGCAGCCTTTCGCTCGTCGCCACCAGCCAGCCGACAAACTGGTCGATCCGGGCAATGCCGCGCAGGTCGCGGGGCACCACCAGCCAGAAGCTGCGCTGGATATCGACCGCCTCCGGCAGCACACGGACCAGCCCCGGCATGGCGTCGCCGATGAAGCAGGGCAATATGCCGCAGCCTGCACCGCTGGCGATGATCTCCGCCTGGGCATTGATGCTGCTCGACCGGATCGCCGGTTCCAGCCGGGCATCGACCTCCGCCAGATAGCGTAGTTCGGGCGCATAGATCTGATCGGGGACATAGCCGACCAGCACATGGCGCAGCAGGTCGCCCTTGGCCTTCAACGGCGGTGCACCCTCCAGATAAGCGGGTGTGGCATAGAGGCCGAGATGATAGTCGGTCAGCTTGCGGGTGATCAGCGGGCCGGTCTTGGGCCGGGCGAGCATCACCGCAATGTCCGCCTCGCGCCGCGAGGGGTTGAGGAAGCCGCTTGACGCCACCAGGTCGATCTCGATCCGGGGATGGTCGGCGGTGAAGCTGCGCAGATGCGGCGCGATCACCCGGCTGCCAAAGCCTTCCGAAGCGCTCAGGCGGATCGTCCCGGCCATCTGCGCGCCGGCTGCGCTGCCGCTCCGCTGCACGCCGAGCGCCGCCGCCTCCATCCGCTCGACCTGTTCCAGCAGGCGGGTGCCATGGTCGGTCAGCACATGGCCGGCCGGCGTATGCTCGAACAATCGTTGCTCCAGCGCCTGCTCCAGCCGCTTGATCCGTCGCGAGATGGTGGTGGCGTCCATCCTGGTCATCGCCGCCGCCGCGCTCAATCGCTCGGTGCGCGCCACCGTCAGGAACAGGCGCAGATCGTCCCAGTTCATGGGGGCGGCATTTTTGCAGGGTGGATATGCATATCCGTCAGCTTGCCTGCATTTATGATATCCTGCAAGGCGGGGTGAAAGCATCGTGCGGAAAAGTGGGAACCGGTTTTCCGCTTCAAACGATGCGACAAAAGAAGTTGGAGCGCGCGACTTGCGTCAGAGTGATCGCAGCGCGCTCCAAAGCATATTGGAGAGGATGGGCCATGCGTATCATCGATCATGTCATCAGCGGTCATTCGGCGGGTGACGGCGGCCGCACCAGCGACGTCTTCGACCCCAATAACGGCGGCGTGCAGGCGCAGCTGCGCCTCGGCACCCAGGCCGATCTTGACGCTGCCATGGCTGCCGCACTTGCCGCCCAGCCGGCCTGGGCCGCGACCAACCCGCAACGTCGCGCCCGTGTCATGTTCGCGTTCAAGACGCTGGTCGAACAGAATATGGACGAGCTTGCCCATCTGCTCAGTTCCGAACATGGCAAGGTGATTGCCGATTCAAAGGGCGATATCCAGCGCGGGCTGGAGGTGATCGAGTTCGCCTGCGGCATCCCCCATCTGCTCAAGGGCGAATATACCCAGGGCGCCGGCCCCGGCATCGACGTTTATTCGATGCGCCAGCCGCTCGGCGTGGTCGCCGGCATCACCCCGTTCAACTTCCCGGCGATGATCCCGATGTGGATGTTCGGCGTCGCCATCGCCTGTGGCAATGCCTTCATCCTCAAGCCCAGCGAGCGCGACCCCAGCGTCCCCGTGCGCCTGGCCGAACTGATGCGGGAGGCCGGCTTGCCCGACGGCGTGTTGCAGGTCGTCCATGGCGACAAGGAAATGGTCGACGCGATCCTGGATCATCCCGAGATCAGGGCGGTCAGCTTCGTCGGCTCGTCCGACATTGCCCATTATGTCTATCGCCGCGGCGTCGAGGCGGGCAAGCGCGTCCAGGCGATGGGCGGCGCCAAGAATCATGGCATCGTCATGCCCGACGCCGATCTCGACCAGGTGGTGAATGACCTGGCCGGCGCGGCCTTCGGCTCGGCCGGCGAGCGCTGCATGGCGCTGCCGGTGGTGGTGCCGGTGGGCGAGGCGACGGCGATCGCGTTGCGCGAGAAGCTGATCCCGGCGATCGACGCGCTGCGGGTCGGCGTCTCGACCGATGCCGACGCCCATTATGGCCCGGTCGTCACCGCCGCGCACAAGGCGAAGATCGAGTCCTATATCCAGATGGGCGTCGATGAAGGCGCCGAACTGGTCGTCGACGGCCGCGGCTTCACGCTGCAGGGCCATGAACAGGGCTTCTTCGTCGGCCCGACCCTGTTCGACCGGGTGACGCCGCAGATGCGTAGCTATCAGGAGGAGATTTTTGGCCCTGTGCTCCAGATGGTGCGCGCCGACAGCTTCGAGGACGCGCTGCGCCTGCCGAGCGACCACCAATATGGCAATGGCGTCGCCATCTTCACCCGCAACGGCCATGCCGCGCGCGAATTTGCCGCGCGGGTCAATGTCGGCATGGTCGGCATCAACGTGCCGATCCCGGTGCCGGTCGCCTATCACACGTTCGGCGGCTGGAAGCGCAGCGCCTTTGGCGACACCAACCAGCATGGCATGGAAGGGGTGAAGTTCTTCACCAAGGTCAAGACTGTAACCCAGCGCTGGCCCGACGGCGGCGCCACCGGCGACAGCGCCTTCGTCATCCCGACCATGGGGTGAAGAGGAGCGGGGAGGCGATGATGCCTCCCCGGTCATGGTGCTTCAGGTTGACGCTGCATATCCCCGTCGCGCTAATGGGTGCCGGATAAAGTCCGGCATGACGAATGGAAAGAATGAGACAAGCCCCATGACCCAGTTCGACCTCACCGACGAGCAGCGCGCCGTGCAGGAACTGGCGCAGCGCTTCACCGCCGATGCGATCACGCCCCATGCGGCCAAGTGGGACGAGGAGCATCATTTCCCCCGCGACACCATCCGCCAGGCGGCCGAACTGGGCTTCGGCGCCATCTATGTGTCGGAAGAGAGCGGCGGCATCGGTCTTGGTCGGCTTGAATCGGCGCTCATCATGGAAGCGATGGCCTATGGCTGTCCCTCCACCTCGGCCTTCATCTCGATCCACAATATGGCCGCCTGGATGATCGACCGCTTCGGCGACGATGCGGTGAAACAGCGCTATCTCCCGTCGCTCGTCACCTGCGAGACGATCGCCTCCTACTGCCTGACCGAACCGTCCGCCGGTTCCGATGCCGCCTCGCTGCGCACCCGCGCGGTGCTCGACGGCGACCATTATGTCGTCACCGGTTCCAAGGCGTTCATTTCGGGTGGCGGCGAAAATGACATCTATGTCGTGATGGTCCGCACCGGCGAGGATGGCCCCAAGGGCATCAGTTGCCTGGTGATCGAAAAGGACATGGAAGGCGTCAGCTTCGGCGCGCAGGAGCGCAAGCTCGGCTGGCATTCGCAGCCCACCGCCCAGGTCAATTTCGACGGCGTCCGTGTGCCGGTCGCCAACCGTGTGGGCGCGGAGGGGCAGGGCTTTGCCATCGCCATGGCCGGACTCGACGGCGGCCGTCTCAATATCGGCGCCTGCTCGCTCGGCGGCGCCCAGCGCGCGCTGGATGAGGCGGTGGGCTATACCCGCGAGCGGCGCCAGTTCGACCGCGCGATCGCCGATTTCCAGAATACGCAATTCACCCTGGCCGACATGGAGACCGAGCTTCAGGCCGCGCGCGCTCTCCTCTATCTTGCCGCTGCCAAGGTGAGCGAGGGCGCGCCCGACAAGACCAAATTCGCCGCCATGGCCAAGCGTTTCGCGACCGACACCGGATCGGCCGTGGCCGACCGCGCGCTGCAACTGCATGGCGGCTATGGCTATCTGATGGACTATCCGGTCGAGCGCATCTGGCGCGACCTGCGCGTCCATCGCATCCTGGAGGGCACGAACGAGATCATGCGCATGATCACCGCCCGCGAACTGCTCAAGGCCTGAAGGGGATGACCATGACCGACGATGTGCTGATTGCGGTGGAGGGCGGCGTCGGCCGCCTGCGGTTGAACCGGCCCAAGGCGATCCATGCGCTGACCCGCGCCATGTGCGCAACCATGACCGACGCGCTGCTCGCCTGGCAGGATGATGTGTCGATCCGCGCGGTGATGATCGACCATGCCGAAGGACGCGGCTTCTGTGCCGGCGGCGACATCCGCCTGATCGCGGAAAGCGCGGCCGGCGATAATCTGGCGGCACGCGATTTCTTCGCGACCGAATATCGCCTGAACCATCTGCTCTTCACCTATGGGAAGCCGGTGATTGCCTTCATGGACGGCATCACCATGGGCGGCGGCGTCGGCATCGCCCAGCCAGCGCGCTATCGCGTCGCGACCGAACGCACCGTCTATGCCATGCCTGAAACCGGCATCGGCCTGTTCCCCGATGTCGGCGGCGGCTGGTATCTTTCCCGCCTGCCGGGCCGGTCGGGCCGCTATCTCGCCGTCACCGGCGCGCGGATCGACGGGGTGGACGCGATCGCGCTCGGCCTTGCCACCGACTATCTGCCGAGCGACCGGCTGGAAGAGGCGAAGGCAGCGATCATCGCCGACCCCTCCGATATCGGCGCCGTGCTCGCGCGCTACGCCGTCACCCCGCCCGACAGCCATTTCGCCGCCCGCCTGCCGGACATTGACCGGCTGTTCGCCAGCGACCGGCTGGAGGATATCTATGCCGCCTTGCGCGCCGACCGGTCCGACTGGGCGCAGGCGCAACTCGCGGCGCTCGACACCAAGTCACCCCAGACGATGAAGGTCGCGCTGCGGCAATTGGCGCAGGCCAGCCGACTGACCCGCTTCGTCGACAATATGGCGATGGAATATGATCTGGCCTGCCGCATCATCGCCCGGCCCGACATTGTCGAAGGCGTGCGTGCGCTGATCGTCGACAAGGATAATCAGCCGCGCTGGAATCCGCCGACGGTGGAGGCGGTGACCGACCAGCTGGTCGATGCGATCTTCGCGCCGCTGCCGGACGGCGAGCGCTGGACCCCGCTGCCGCAGGCAGCGGTCGAGGTCTGAGAGTGTATTTGGAAATGCGCCTCTGGCGCATCCGCACCGGCCCGCACCCCCACCCGACCGCCCATCAGGGTACCATGTCTGGGCGGTCGGGTGGGGGTGCGGGCCGGTGCGGCTCTGAAAATGCGCTCTTCCGCGCATTTTTCAAACAGGCTCTGACATAATAAAAGGAGAGGATGGACATGAGCAGCATCGGCTTCATCGGCCTAGGCAATATGGGCGGCGGCATGGCCGCCAATCTGGTGAAGGCGGGCCATGCTGTCACCGCCTTCGACCTGTCCGAAGCTGCGCTGACCCGCGCCGAGGCGGCCGGTTGCACCCGTGCGGCATCGGCGGCGGAAGCCGTTCAAGCTGTCAGCATCGTCGTCACCATGTTGCCCGCCGGCAAGCATGTCCGTGCCGTCTATGGCGAGCAATTGCTGGGCACGGTCGGGCCGGACACGCTGCTGATCGACTGTTCGACCATCGATGTCGCTTCGGCCCGCGCCGTCATCGAACAGGCGGCCGAACGCGGTCTTGCCATGGTCGATGCGCCGGTGTCGGGCGGCATCGCGGCGGCCAATGGCGGCACCCTGACCTTCATGGTCGGTGGTGAGGATGCCGCCTTTGCGCGCGCCGAACCGATCTTGCAGGCAATGGGCAAGGCGGTGATCCATGCCGGTGCAGCTGGGGCGGGGCAGGCGGCGAAGATCGTCAACAACATGCTGCTGGGCGCGACCATGGTCGCCACCTGCGAGGCCTTCGCCCTCGCCGAAAAACTGGGTCTCGATCTCCAGACCTTCTTCGACATCTCGTCCAAGGCGTCGGGGCAGAGCTGGTCGATGACCAGCTATTGCCCGGTACCCGGCGTCGGCCCGGAAACGCCGGCCGACCGCGACTATGAAGGCGGCTTCGCCAATGCGCTGATGCTCAAGGATCTGAAGCTTGCGGTGGAGGCCGCCCATGGCGCCGATGCCAGCGTGCCGATGGGCGCTGCGGCGGAATCGCTCTATCAGGCGCTGGTCAACACCGGCGCTGGGGCCAAGGATTTCTCATCCATGATCCGCTTCCTCAAGGGGGCGGCGGCCTGACCTTGAAGGTCGCGATGGCGCGGGCCTTCGGCCCGCGCCATCGCGCTCAATTATTGACGAAGGTCAGCGTGGCGATGTTGTAGAGCGTCGCCACCTTGGCGCCGCGCAGGCTGAGGTCGCCCTTTTCCTCCTGCGTCGCGGTCAGGATATAGCGGCCCTTTTCCTTGATCGGCAGGGTCACGCGGCCCTGGGCGTCGGTGACGAAGCCCTTTGACCATTTGTCGGGCGAGATCGCTGTCACCTTGACCCCGGCGAGCGGCTTGCCGTCGCGGACCAGCGTGAAACTGTTGGCGCCCGCAGCGGTCGGCACGATTTCCAGCGGCATCCCGGCCTTGGCCTCGCTCCGACCGGCGCGCGCATAATAGATCACGCCTTCCTTCTTGCCGTCCTCGCCCCAGGGATCGAACACGCTGTCGTCGATCACGCGCACGTCGCCGGCGGGCACGGCGACCTCGATATAGCCGGCCTTGCGCACCTGCGCGGCGGAGGATGCGGGCACCAGCTTGGGCGCCTTCAGCTTCTCGAACTCGGGATCGCCACCCTCGGGCAGCGGGTCGCCCGGTTCGCCCAGATAGATGCGCGCCGGGCCGGCGCCGTCCCGTTCGACCCACACTTCATGCGCCTGCGCCATTGCGGGCAGGCAGGCGATCGCCAGCAGCGCACTAGTCCATTTCAGCATAGTCTCTCTCCTCAGAAACGGAAGCCGACCGTGCCCATGACGTTGCGCGGCGCGCCCATGAAGCAGTCGCCACGCGCCAGGCAGGACGCGTAGAATTTCTTGTTGAGCAGGTTGGTCGCGTTGAGCGCGAAGCGCCAGTCCTGCCAGGTGATTTCCGCCAGCGCATCGACGGTGGTGCGCGACGGCGTGACGATCGACCAGATCGCGCTGGTCGACACGCTCTTGCCGCTATAGACGACGCCGCCGCCCAGGCGCAGCTGCGCCTCGTCAGCCAGGCCGAAGGTCTTGGTGGACCAGAGCGACGCAGTGTGGCGCGGCATATAGTCGAGGCTGGTGTTGGTTTCCGACTTCAGCTTCGAATAGCCATAATTGGCCAGCAGTTCGAAATTGCCGGGCAGGGTATGGCTCGCTTCGATCTCGAAGCCCTTGGTGTTGAGCACGCCCGACTGTTCGGTGCCGCCCGCCGCGAGATAGAGGACGCGGTTGCGCTCCTTGATCTTGAACACGGTGGCGGTGACCAGGGTGCTGGGGGCGGGCTGCCACTTCACGCCGGCTTCATATTGGGTGCCGGTCTGCGGCTTGTAGGCATCGCCATAGCTGCCGTCGCCATTGTCGATCCGGCCGGCGACCGGCAGGAAGCTTTCGGTGTAGCTGAAGAAGGGCGAGATGCCGGCGCCGATTTCGCCGATGATGCCGGCGCGGAAGGTGGTGGCATTGTCCTTCTGGCCCGAAGAACCGGTCACGCGGTCGCGGCGGGCGCCCAGCACGACCGATACCCGGTCATAGAAGCGGATCTGGTCCTGGACGTAGACGCCCAGCTGCTTCTGGCTGTCGCTGGTGAACGGACCGGTCGGATCATAGGTCGCCAGTGCATCATAATCGATGTCGTACAGGTCGACCAGTTCATAGCCGCCGGCATAACGCTTGGACACCTTGTTCCAGCTATAGTCGATGCCGACCAGCAGCTTGTGCTCGATATTGGCGCCGGTGTTGAAATTGAACTGGACGTTGTTGTCGGTCGAAAAGACGTTCATCCGCGCGTCGCTGGCGTCGGCCGTCAGCGCGATGGTGCGCCCGTCGGTGCCATAGACCGAGAAGGGATCCTGCGGGTTGGTATAGCTGTCGGCATAATGGGTGTTATATTCGAGGTCGCTGTCGATATAGCGCGCCTTGAGGCTCAGCTTCACATTGTCGGAGAAGCGGTGGGTGATCGAGCCGCCACCCTGCAGCGACCGGCCATCATAGCGATCCCAGCCGGCCTTGCCGACGAAGGTGTAGCGATCCAGCTGCTCGCCCGCGACATTGTTGGGCATGAAGGTGCCGACGATCGGCAGGAACTGCGACGTCGAGCCGGTATCATCCTCCTGATAGAGGCCGGTCAGCACGATGTCGGTATCCGGGGTCGGCTGCCAGCGGATCGAGGGCGCGAACATCACGCGGTCGTCGGGGACATGGTCGACATAGGTGTCGGCGTCGCGGACGCGGCCGACGAAGCGCACTGCCAGATTGTCGGCCAGCGCGACATTCACGTCGCCCATCGCTTCCTTGCGGTCATAGCTGCCATAGACAAGGTTGAGTTCGCCGCGCGTGGTGAAATCGGGCGTCTTGCTGACCAGGTTGACCAGGCCGCCGATCGACCCCTGGCCGAACAGCACCGATGCCGGGCCGCGCAGGATTTCCACGCGCGAGAAATTATAGGGGTCCGACGTGATCGACGCATAATAGCTGAAGATGTCGCGCATGCCGTCGCGGAACTGCAGCGCGTCCAGGCCACGGACGTTGAAGCCGTCGACGCGGGTATCGCGGCCATAGGGGTTGGCCAGCACGCCGGCAGCATATTTCACCGTATCGCTGATGCTGATCGCACCCTGCGACAGATATTGTTCGGACGTGATGACCTTGATCGGCTGGGGCAGTTCGACCAGCGCGGTGTCGGTCTTGGAACCGGTGGTGGCGGCGGTGACGACGATGCTGTCTTCGTCAGTGCGGGGGGCGTCCGCGGCGGCCGCCTCTGCCGACCAGGCGGTGCCATGGCACAGCGCGATCAGGGCCGCGCCGCTCAATGCGATGAACTTCTTCATATGGGATCCCCCGTGACTCGTTTATGGGGCGCCCATAGCGATATTGATATTCGTTCGCAATTCTGTTGACTTGCATTTGCGAAAGGCATGTTGCGCAAATGCAACCGGCCGCCCCAGACGGAGCGGCCGCGTGCTGATTGGAAACCGGCTGTGCCCTTATAATTCCTCGGGCCAGTAGAGCCGCATCGGGTTGTCGATCAGCAGCTTGCGCTGCAATTCCACCGTCGGGGCGATGCGCGGGATCATGTCGACCAGATGGCCGTCATCGGGGACCGCATCCTGCATGTTCGGGTGCGGCCAGTCGGTGCCCCACAACACGCGGTCCTGATAGTCGGCGACCAGCGGCGCAACGGCTTCGGCAAAGGCGTTCCACGGATCACCTGTCGGATCGAGCCGATCCGGACAGGTCGCCTTGAACCAGATGTCGTCACGGCTGTCGAGGAAGGCGCGGAACGCCTTCATGTCGGCGCCATCAGGCCCCTGGGTCACGTCCGGACGACCCATATGATCGATCACCAGCGGCACCGGAATCGCGTCCATGAAGGGGCGCAGTTCCTCCAATATGTCGGCCTCGAAATAGATGACGACATGCCAGCCCTTGGGCAGGCGCTTGGCCACTTCGAGGAACTTGTCCTTGGGCGCGTCATCGACCAGGCGCTTGAGGAAATTGAAGCGGATGCCGCGCATTCCGCCCTCATGCAGGGCGGCGAGGTCGGCCTCCGAAATGGCCGGATCGACCACGGCGACGCCGCGCGCCTTACCATTGGACTTGGCGATGGCGTTCAGCGTCGCGGCATTGTCGGTGCCGTGGCAGCTGGCCTGGACGATGACGTTGCGGGCGAAGCCCAGATGATCGCGCAGCGCGAACAGCATGTCCGGGCCGGCATCCTCCGGCAGATATTTCGCCTTCGCGCTGAAGGGGAATTGCGCCATCGGGCCGAACACATGGCAATGGGCGTCGATCGCGCCGGCCGGCGGGGTGTAGCGCGGTTTGGACGGATTGCCGTGCCAGCTGATGATGCGGCCAAGTTCAGGGGCGGTCATGCGAAAATCTCTCCATCCATCAGCTTGCGCGCGGTGCGCAGCATGGCGGCGCTGGTGACCGCACCACTCTCGTCCAGTTCCATGACACAGGTCGTCTCGCCGGTGGGATGCTCGACCGAGAGTGTCTTGCGGTTGCCCGATGGTATCGAGGCGACTTCGGCTGCGGGCGATCCGTCGATCAGGCAGGCGGTGGCGACGCTGACCGCGCCGAGCACGCCGATCGAGGCATGGGCGCGATGCGGGATGAAGCTGCGCACCGTGATCGCGCCGCCATCGCGTGGCGGGGCGACCAGCATCATCTTGGGCACCGACTTTTCCTTGACGTCGCCCAGGTTCATCCGTTCGCCGACGGCGAGGCGGATCGCCTCGATCCGGGCTTTGAGCGCTACATCCTTGTCCAGCGTGTCGCGGTCCTCATAGCCGGTGATGCCGACATCCTGCGCCTTCATGACGACGCAGGGCATGCCATTGTCGATCAGGGTGACGCGCACGCCCTCCACCTCGTCAAAGGCATTGCCGGTAGGCAGCAGCGCGCCGCAGGAAGAGCCGGCGGTATCGCGAAACTCCAGCGGGATCGGCGCGGCGCTGCCGGGCACGCCGTCGATCCTCGCCTCGCCATCATAGCGGACCTTGCCACCGGGGGTCTCAACCGTGGCGATCGCGATCTGCCCGGTATTTTCCATGAAGATGGCCACGCGGGTCTCGCCGTCCTGCGCGGCGACGAGGCCACGCTCGATCGCGAAGGGGCCGATGCCGGCCAGGATATTGCCGCAATTCTGCGCATCGCTGACGATCGCCTGATCGACGAAGACCTGAAGGAAGAGATAGTCGACATCGACGCCCTCCCGATCGGATTTCTTCACCGCTGCCACCTTGCTGGTCAGCGGATCGGCGCCGCCCATGCCATCGATCTGGCGCGGATCGGGCGATCCCATGGCCCGCAGCAGGAAGGCGTCGCGCGCGGCGCTGTCGGCGGGCAGGTCTTCCGAAAGGAAATAGCCGCCCTTGGACGTGCCGCCGCGCATCCACATGACGAGGGCGCTGGTCGGGACGTCAGACATATTTCAGGCCCATTTCCTGCAGGCGCGAGCGCATATTGTAGATGTCGAGGCCCAGTTCCCCGGCGGCCAGGCGGATGCGCTTGGCTTCCTCGGCGGCTTCGCGGGCCTGCGCCTTTTCCAGCACGGCGGCGGCGTCGGCGCGCGGCACGATGCACACGCCATCATCGTCGGCGATGATCACGTCGCCCGGATTGACCAGCGCATTGGCGCACACGACCGGGATATTGACCGATCCCAGCGTGCCCTTGATCGTGCCCTGGGCGTGGACCGCCTTGGACCAGACCGGGAAGTTCATTTGGCTAAGGTCGCGCACGTCGCGCACGCCCGCGTCGATGATGAGGCCGCGGCAGCCGCGTGCCTGGGCGGAGGTGGCGAGCAGGTCGCCGAAATAGCCGTCGGTGCAGGGGCTGGTCGGAGCGAGCAGCAAAATGTCGCCTTCCTTCAACTGTTCGATCGCGACATGGACCATCCAGTTGTCGCCCGGCGGGGCGGAGATCGTCACCGCGCTGCCGGCAATGCGGGCGCCCGGATAGATGGGGCGCATATAGGGGGCGAGCAGGCCCTTGCGGCCCTGGGCTTCATGGACGGTGGCGACCCCCGCCTTGGCGAGGCCGTCGATGACGGCGAGGTCCGCCCGTTCGATATTCTGGACGACAATGCCGGACATCAAGCCTTCTCCTAGCGCATAAGTTGACAGCGATGTGGACAGGTGCAGCGCGATGCTCAAATCCGAACTGGAACCAGTGCATAAATTTTTGCTAAGTGTTGGACATGAACCCCGACCAGTTCAATATCCGACATCTCGCCGCGATGGCGGCCGTGGTGGAGCTTGGCAGCGTCAGCCTGGCGGCGCGCGCGGTGAACCTGACCCAGCCGGCCGTGACCCAGGGGATCGCCAAGCTGGAGGCGCAACTGGGCCTGCCGCTGTTCGCGCGCCAGCCCGGCGGCATGGTCGCGCTGGAGCCGGCGGAACGGCTGAAACCCCGGATCGATGCGGCGCTGCGGCTGATTGGCAGCAATCGGGTGACGGCGGCGCAGGTCCGCGCCTTCGTCGCCCTGGCGCGCGGCGGGAGCTATGCGGCGGCGGCGGTGGCGACCGGGGTGGCCGAACCCTCGCTGCATCGGGCGGTCGGCGATCTGGGGCTGGCGCTGGGGCAAAGGCTGGTCGACCGGCGCGGGCGCGGCGTGATGCTGACCAGGGCCGGGACGGTGCTGGCGCAGCGGCTGCGGCTGGCGCTGGCGGAATTGCGGCAGGGGCTGGAGGATCTGGCCGACCTGCGCGGGCAGGAGGGCGGGCGCATCCTGGTCGGCGCCATGCCGCTTTCGCGCGCGCGCCTGATCCCGGATGCGATCGCCCGGTTCCGCGCCGATTTCCCGCTGGTCGACATCAGCGTGCATGAAGGATCGCATGCCGAACTGGTCGGCCCGCTGCGCGATGGCGAGATCGACATGATGGTCGGTGCGCTGCGCGATCCCGCCATGGCGCTGGACCTGGCGCAGCGGCCCCTGTTCGAGGATCGGCCGACCATCCTGGCGCGGCGCGGCCATGCGCTGGCGGCGGGCTGGGACGCCGATGCGCTGCGCCGCTATCCCTGGATATTGCCGCCGGAAGGCACGCCGCTGCGCCAATTGTGGCAGGCGATGTTTGCGGCGCTGGGCGGCGACCTGCCGGCGGTGCCGATCGAATGCGGATCGGTGATGACGATCCGGCAATTGCTGGTCGGCGGCGAGTATCTGACCTTGCTGTCGCACGATCAGCTGGCGCTGGAGCTGGAGGCGGGGCTGCTGATCGATATCGGCCCGGCACCCGGCGCGATCAGCCGGACCATCGGCCTCACGACGCGGGCCGACTGGCGCCCGACCCGGTTGCAGCAGCAGTTCATGGCCGCGATCGATCAGGCTGCGGCACATATGAATTCGTAAAATCTTATACTGATCCAGCGGATTCGATTGGCGGCATCAGGCTTGATCCGTCATCCAACCCGCCATGGAGCAGGAAATCGGTCTGATCGGATTTGGCGAGGCGGGGTCCACCTTTGCGATGGCAGGGGACTGGATCGACGCGGCCCGCGTCTATGATATCCAGACGGATGCCGGCGCCACGCGTGATGCGATGCTGGCGCGCTGTGCCAGGGCCGGCGTCCGGGCCGTGCCGACGCTGGCCGATGCCGTCGCGCCCGTCCCCTTCATCCTGTCGCTCGTCACCGCCGATCAGGCGCTCGTCGTGGCGCAGGCTGCCGCCGCCCATATCGCCCCCGGCGCGCTTTATTGCGATCTCAACAGCGTCGCGCCCCAGACCAAGCAGGCGGCGGCCCGCGCGATCGAGGCGGCCGGTGGCCATTATGTCGATGTCGCCGTCATGGCGCCGGTCGATCCGGCCCGGCTGAACGTGCCGCTGCTGGTCAGCGGCGCCCATGCCGATGCCGCGCGGGCAGGGCTGGCCCGGCTGGGCTTCACCCATATCCGCGTCGTCGGCGAGGCCGTCGGCCGGGCGTCGGCGATCAAGATGATCCGGTCGGTCATGGTCAAGGGGCTGGAGGCGCTGACCGCCGAATGCATGCTGGCGGCCGATGCGGCGGGCGTGCTGGACGAGGTGATCGGATCGCTCGATGCCAGCGAGAAACCGCGTCCCTGGGACATTCGCGCCGACTATAATCTCGACCGTATGATGGTCCACGGACTGCGCCGCGCGGCCGAGATGGAGGAGGTGGTCAAGACGCTCGACGGCCTTGGCACCGGTTCCGCGATGACGCGCGGCACGGTCGAGCGCCAGCAGGCGATCGGCACGCTGGGCCTCAAGGCACCGCCCGAAGGGCTGGGCGCCAAGATCGACTGCATCATCCAAGCAAAAGCAGAACAGACAGGAAAGGCCGACGCGGCATGACCATGATTATCGACTGCCACGGCCATTATACCGTGCTGCCCAAGGGGCATGACGCCTGGCGCGAGGAGCAGAAGGCGGCATTCAAGGCGGGCGTGCCTGCCCCCGCCTATCCCGACATCAGCGATGCCGAAATCCGCGAGACGATCGAGGCGAACCAGTTGCGCCTGATCAAGGAACGCGGCGCCGACCTCACCATCTTCTCGCCGCGGGCTTCGGCCATGGCGCCCCATGTCGGCGACGCGGCGGTGGCGAAGGAATGGGCGATGCGCTGCAACGACCTGATCGCGCGCGTCGTCGGCCTGTTCCCCGAAAGTTTCGTCGGCGTGTGCATGCTGCCTCAGTCGCCCAAGGCGGACATGGCCAACAGCATTGCCGAGCTGGAACGCTGCGTCGACATGGGCTTCATCGGCTGCAACCTCAATCCCGATCCGGGCGGCGGCCATTTCCAGCATCCGCCGCTGACCGACAAATATTGGTATCCCTTCTACGAAAAGATGGTCGAGCTGGACGTGCCGGCGATGATCCATGTGTCGGGCAGCTGCAATCCGGCGATGCACGCGACCGGCGGCTATTATATCGCCGCCGACACCATCGCCTTCATGCAGTTGCTGGAGGGCGACCTGTTCAGGGATTTCCCGACCCTCAAGTTCATCATCCCGCATGGCGGCGGCGCGGTGCCCTATCATTGGGGCCGCTATCGCGGTCTGGCCGACATGCTGAAGAAGCCCGACCTGTCGACCCATCTGATGAACAACATCTTCTTCGACACCTGCGTCTATCATCAGCCCGGCGTCGACCTGCTGGCCGACGTGATCGACAACAAGAATATCCTGTTCGGGTCGGAAATGGTCGGCGCGGTGCGCGGCATCGATCCCACCACCGGCCATTATTTCGACGATACCAAGCGCTATGTCGATGCGCTGGACATCAGCGAGGGCGAGCGTGCCGCAATCTTCGCGGGCAATGCCCGCCGGGTCTTCCCCCGGCTCGACGCGCAATTGAAGGCGCGCGGCCTGTAAACCTATCCCCGCGGAGGGGCGCGTTCATCCCCCGGTCCTTTGTTGGAAGGAAGGGCCGGGGGATGGATGCCAAGAGAGGATGAGATGAGCATCGATATCCACGAATATCTTGCCGAGTTCGACGATATTCCCGGCACCCGCGTCTATACGGCGGCGCGGGCGCGCCAGGGCTATTGGATGAACCAGTTCGCGATGAGCCTGATGAAGGCGGAAAACCGCGTGCGCTGGCTGGCCGGCGAGCGCGCCTATATCGACGAATGGCCGATGACCGAGGCGCAGAAACAGGCGATCCTGGACCGCGACTATAATCGTTGCCTGGATCTGGGCGGGAACATCTATTTCCTCGCCAAGGTGTTCTCGACCGACGGCCTCAGCTTCCTGCAGGCGGTCGGCACCATGACCGGGATGAGCCCGGAAGACTATCAGGCGATGATGATCGCCGGCGGCCGCTCGCCTCAGGGTGTCCGCTCCATCAAGGAGAAACGCTGATGGCCCGCATCACTGCCGGCGTCGCCACCAGCCATGTGCCCGCCATCGGCGCTGCCATGGACCTCAAGAAGACCGCCGAACCCTATTGGCAGCCTTTGTTCGCCGGCTATGACTGGTCGCGGCAATGGATCGCGCAGGAAAAGCCCGATGTCGTAATCCTGGTCTATAATGACCATGCCTCCGCCTTCGACATGAAGATCATCCCGACCTTCGCGATCGGCTGTGGCGAACGCTACAAGCCGGCCGACGAGGGCTGGGGGCCGCGCCCGGTGCCCGATGTGATCGGCGAGCCGGACCTGGCCTGGCACATCGCCCAGAGCCTGATCCTCGACGAATTCGACATGACCATCATCAACGAGATGGATGTCGACCATGGCCTGACCGTGCCGTTGAGCCTGATGTTCGGTCAGCCGGACGCCTGGCCGTGCCGGGTGATCCCGGTCGCGGTCAATGTCGTCACCTATCCGCCGCCGTCGGGCAATCGCTGCTGGCGGCTGGGCGAGGCGATCGCCCGCGCGGTCGACAGCTTCCCCGAGGATCTCAACGTGCAGATCTGGGGCACGGGCGGCATGAGCCACCAGCTTCAGGGGCCGCGCGCCGGTCTCATCAATGCCGAGTGGGACAATCGTTTCCTCGACCTGATGAGCCAGAGCGACGATGGCGAGGCGCTGCGCGCGATCGAGCATATCGAATATCTGCGCGAGACCGGATCCGAAGGGATCGAGATGGTCATGTGGCTGATCATGCGCGGGGCGCTGGGCGACAAGGTCCGGCCGTTGCACCGCCATTATCATGTTCCCGCTTCCAACACCGCGGTCGGGCACCTCGTGCTCGAACCGACGGACTGAATTTCGGTTCGCACTCCTGCCTCCCCTCCCTTCCAGGGAGGGGCCGGGGGTGGGTGCGAGCGTAGCGAGCCTCCTTCGGAGGCACCCACCCTTGAATAGAGACCGGTGTCTCTATTCAACCCTCCCTGGAAGGGAGGGGCTTTAGATGGAGAAAATTCCATGCGTATTGCACTCGCCGGTGCCGGCGCCTTTGGCGAAAAGCATCTTGATGGCCTCAAGAATATCGATGGCGTCACCGTCACCTCGATCATCGGCCGCGAACTGGAGGCGACGAAGAAGGTCGCCGAGAAATATGGCATCGGCCATGTGACGACCGACCTCAACGAGACGCTGGCGCGTGACGATGTCGATGCGGTGATCCTGTGTACGCCGACCCAGATGCATGCGGAACAGGCGATCGCCTGCATGAATGCGGGCAAGCATGTCGAGGTGGAAATCCCGCTCGCCGACAGCTGGGCCGATGCGCAGGCGGTGCTGGCCAAGCAGAAGGAAACCGGCCTTGTCTGCATGGTCGGCCATACCCGCCGCTTCAACCCGTCGCACCAGTTCGTCCACAACCGCATCCAGGCGGGCGAATTCAACGTCCAGCAGATGGACGTCCAGACCTATTTCTTCCGCCGCAAGAACATCAATGCCAAGGGCGAGCCGCGGTCGTGGACCGACCATCTTCTGTGGCATCATGCCGCGCATACGGTCGACCTGTTCGCCTATCAGGCGGGCAAGATCGTCGCCGCTCATGCGATGCAGGGGCCGATCCATCCGGAACTGGGTATCGCCATGGACATGTCGATCCAATTGAAGAGCGAGACCGGCGCCATCTGCACCCTGTCGCTGAGCTTCAACAATGACGGGCCGCTTGGCACCTTCTTCCGCTATATCGGCGACACCGACACCTATATTGCCCGCTACGACGATCTGGTGAACGGCAAGGAAGAGCCGATCGACCTGGCCGGCGTCGCCGTCTCGAACAATGGCATCGAATTGCAGGACCGCGAGTTCATCAGCGCGATCCGTGAGGGGCGCGAGCCCAACAGCTCGGTCGCCAAGGTGTTCGACTGCTATCGCGTGCTGGGTGAACTGGAAACGCAGCTCGCCGGCTGATTCCGATCCCTTCGGGGTCGCAAGGGGGCGTGGATGGCGACCGGCCGTCCACGCCCCTTTTTGTTACCGATCAATCAGCGGATGGCGCAGGTGCAGATCGTCCAGCAGCGTCTCGATCACCGATATCTCGCCCGCCGTGCCGCTCGGCGTGAAGGCCCAGTTGCAATGGGGATGGGTGGCGCGGCTGTAGATTCGGACCGGACCGATCGCCTTGCGCCAGTGATGCTTGCTCTTGCCATGGGCGATCACCAGCCGCGCGATCATCATGTCGATCAGCCGGTCAGACGTCATCGTCCCACCCTTCGATCCCGTCCGCATCGCGATTGCCCGACCAACTGACCGGGCTGTCCAGATAGGCTTCCAGCTCGCGCCAGTGCCGGTCCCAGCCGGGGCCGCGCCGCGCTTCGGGCACCTGCCGTTCCACCAGCCAGCGGGCGCGGGCAACGGGGTTACCCGCCGGCGCGCGCAGCCGGTCGAGGATGGCGCGGATGCTCTGCTGATCGTCGGTCATGATGACCGCCTGATAGGCGGCGACTTTCCGTCGTTCAAGCGAGCATCCGCGCGGTCCCTGCTTATTGTTCGGCCGACAGCGTGACCGGCCCGATCAGGCCCGACGGACGCAGCGGCGCATCGGGACGATAGGTGGGGGCGGCGGTGAAGGTGATCTTCTGTGCGCCGGGCTGCTGGTCGCCGATCAGGCGGTTGACCCACAGGTTCGCGACCTTCACTTCGATCGCGTTGCGGCCGGGCTTCACCAGCTTTCCGACGTTGAGGCGATAGGGGGCGAACCAGCTTGTGCCCGCGACCTGGCCATTGACCCGCACCTCCGCGACATCGCCGACACTGCCCAGATCAAGCCAGAGCGGTGCGCCGACTTTGGCGCCCTTGGGCAACGTAAAGCTGCTGGCATAGGTCGCCTCGCCCGAGAAATAGCGCACGCCCGGATCGCTGCTCTTGTCGAGCGCCGTCAGTGTGGGCATCGCAATCTCGGCCGGCGCGCCGCGACCCGGCTGGAAGCGCACGGTCCAGGGCTGCGACAGGGTGGCGACCGGCTTCACCGCCACCGGCGCGATCGTCCGGCTGGGGGCCTGCGCCGGTTTGCGGAACAGGATGAAGAAGGCATCCTCCGGCCCGATATCGAGCGGGACCACCGTGTCGCTGCCTTCGGTCCTATAGGATAGCGGCGCGGCGCTGCCGTCGATTGCGCGCCAGATTTCCGGCTGGCGGCCGGCGACGCGGAAGCGCGCTTCGATATGCTCGGCCTGAGCCTTGCCATTGGTCACATAATAGAGGTCGCCATCGGGCAAAGCGCGGTGGAGGAAGCGATAGGCGCTGGCATCGCCGCTGCCGCTCACGCGGAAATCGGCGCCGATGCCCGCGCCGGCGAGCGCGGTGTCGATATCGGCGCTGGCGATTACCTTGCCCTTGCCGACCGGCTGGCCGCTCCACAGTTTCGCCACCAGCGCGCGGAAGGCGGCGGGATCATCCTGCAGGCCGGGCGCGCGTTCGGGCGCGTTGCCGATCAGGGTAGCGCCAGCCTCGACCAGCGCGGCGATGCGCTGCAGCGTGGCAAGCGTCATCACCTTGCTCGATCCGCCCAGATACAGCGCCTTGTAGCGCGCCTTGCCGGCGATCAGGTCGCCATCCTGCACCGACGCTTTGGTCGCCAAAATCTCGGCATTGACGAAGTCATAGGCATAATCGCTGGGCAGGTCGGCCGGCACGCCATGTTCGAACAGCGCGGTGATCGGCGCATCCTCGCCATAGAAATAGGCGATGTCGGCATGGTCGCGGCCCTGCTGCAACAGGAAGCCGGTGCGCGCCATATAGTCGACCCAGGGCTTGGCCATATTGGCCCAACTTTCGTGGCGGTTGAAATATTGGCCGAAGATCATGAGGCTGAGGCCCGGCACCTTGTCATCCACCGGCTGGTGGACGGAGGTATGGACGATCGGCCGGTTGACGCCCGACACGAATTCCAGGTCGATCACGCGCTTGAGGTCCGCCGGCGCGAAGGCCCAGGGGGCGAAGGCCGACGTCATGCTTTCGGCCGACACGATATTCTGGCCATAGATATGGGCGACCGACGCCGCGCCTTTCATGTCGCCGATCAGCGTCGGGCGCGGCGCGCTGCCGCGGTTGAAGGTCCACATCGCCGCCATCGGCACATCGGTATGCGACCGCATGGCAAGGTCGTCGCCCAGCACCGGCCGGCCATTTTCCAGCGCTTCGCCATAGACGGTCAGGCCATGCTCATGCGCCACCTTGGCCACCGTGCCATAATGGGCATCGGCTAGCAGGTCGGCCAGGGTCTGGCGATAATCATGCAGGAAGGCGTCGCTGCGCGCCGCCGATCCCACCACCGCGCTGGTCAGGGTCGGCAGGAAGGGGACGGGATCATAGCCGCGCCGCGCCTTGAACTCCTCCACCATGCGCGGCGTCCAGTTGGATGCGCCCACCTCGATACTGTCGGTCAGCAGCGCGCTGATGCCCTTCTTGCCGATCCAGTCGGCGCCGACCGCATCGCGATACATGGCGAGATAGGTTTCGAGATAGCGGCGCACGGCGGCCGCATCATATTTGTCGACCTCCAGCCCGGTGGCTTCGGGCGTGGCGGGATGGTTGGTCTTGCCGGTCAGCGACCAGCCCATGCGAACGATGCGCCAGCGCGTGCCCCTGGGCGCGGTCCAGTCGAGCGTGCCGTCGGGGCGCAGCCGGTCGGTCAGGTCGATCACCCTGGCCGGATCGATGGCGGGCGCGTCGGCCGGACCCATGCTCAGGCGGTTATAATCGGATGCGATGGCATAGCCGGCCTTCGCTTCATATTGGTCGATCCGCGCCTCGGCCGACAGGCGCAGGTCGCCGATGCCCAGCGTTGGGCTGGCCGGGCGGCCGAACACGTCGATCATCACCGCGCCGGGCGCGCCATCGCCCAGGCCCGGCGACTTGGCGGCGTCATTGGGCGACAGGACCAGTCGGAAGCGCTGCGCCGTGACCGGCGCGAAGCTGGAGGTGGAGGCGACTTCGGTCAGCGAGAAGCGGCCGAGCGGCTGCCAGCCCTGCGCCGTTTCCGCCTCGATCGTCGGGCGATAGGCGGGGTCGCCGAAGGGCGGGCGGGCATGGGGCACGAACAGGCTGGCCGATCGCACCGTGACGGGCTTGTCATAATCGAGAATCAGCGTGCCGGGATGCGCCGCATCGCCCTTGGCCATCTGCGCCACGGTTTCCAGATCGCTGTCGCCCAGCGCAGCGGCGCCCGCGATCGTCTGGCCATCCGCATCCAGGATGCGGGGCGTCGGCAACGGTGCCGTTGCAATCGGATAGGCCAGCACCCGCGCCTCGCCATAGGCGCGCGGCTGGTCCGGTATCTCCGCGTCGCCCGCCAGCGGATCGCTGAACTTGGCGCTCTGGAACGCGCCGGTCACATTGGACGGGGCGGGCAGCGCGCCCTTGAGCCGCTGGCCGCCCTCGACCTCGACTTCAGACCAGACCAGCTTCTTCATCGCGTCCTGCGGTTTGACCCAGGGGCCGCCGGTCTCGCTCCAGCCCGGCGACGCCGCGATGGCGAATTCCAGCCCCTTCGCGTCGGCGGTCTGGACGGCGTGGCGGAACGCGTCCTTCCAGCCATCGGTCATATAGACCAGCCGTTCCTTGACGATCTGCGGCGTCTGCAGATTGGCGTCGAAATTCTGCACCCCGCCAATGCCGATGCGCGCCAGCCAGTCGAGATCCTTGTCGATCCCGTCCTTGGTCACATTGCCGTTCAGCCAGTGCCACCACACGCGCGGCCGGGCCGACTGCGGCGGATTGTTGAAACCGTCGGCCAGGTCGTCGGCCTGGGCAGGCATGGCAAGCACGGTGCCGGCCAGCAGCATGGCGAGACGCAGGGAACGGAATGTCATCGGGGCGATCCTCATTTAGATGATTGGGGCGGACGAGAGCATCCGCCGCAGCGCCAGGCTGGCGACCAGCGCACCGAGCGCGCCGCCATAGGCAATCTTGATGGCCAGTGCGGCGCCCCAGCCGATCGGTGGCAGGCCGCCGGTCACGAGTGACAGCAGCCCGCCGAGCGCGGCGCCGGCCAGCGTAAAGCCAGCGGCCCGCAGCAGGATCGGACGCAAGGCGCCATCCACCCGTTTGCGCGCGATCAGCGCCGGGACCAGCGCGCTCATCAGTGCAACGGCAATGCTCTGCGGCACGAAATCCAGCGCCAGTCGATCCGGCGCCGCCCAGGCCAGCGGGCGCGGCTGGATGCCGAACAAGGCAAGGAAGAAGGCCAGGCTCAGCGCGCCATTGATGCCGACGCTGATCGCCGCCTCCCGCCGGATCGAGACCGCGCTGGTCATTGTCCCGCCTTCGTGAGCAGGCCGCGCATGTCCATCCAGCTCAGAAATTGCGGCAACAGGCCCATGGTCGTCGTGCCCGGCTTGCCCATGCCGAAGCCATGGTCGCCGCGCTCATAGGCGTGAAGTTCGACCGGCACATGCGCCCGGCGCCAGCTTTCGACCAGCGCATAAGAGGGATTGGGGAACAGGCTGTCGTCATTGGCGATCGCCGCGAACATCGGCGGCGCGTCGGCGGGGACATTGCGCGCCAGCATCGGGCCATAGACATAGCCGATGAAGGACGGGCGATCCGCGCCCTTGCCGTCCAGCGTGGCGTTCATGACGGTCATGGCGCCGGCGGAAAAGCCGATCATGCCGACCCTGCTCGGATCTACGCCCCATTTGCTTGAGTTTGCGCGGACCAGTTTGAGCGCGGCGAGCGCGTCCAGCGTGGCGCGCGGTTCGCTGATCGTTGGCGGGACGTTGGGATCGCGCAGCGAATCCGCCATGCGCTTGCCCATATAGGCGGATGCCTCGGCGGTGTCGGCGGGGGTCTGGTTCAGCCGATATTTGAGGACGAAGGCGGCGACGCCATGATCGGCCAGCCAGCGCGCGACATTCCAGCCCTCATGATCCATCGCCAGCAGCATGAAGGCGCCGCCGGGCGCGACGATCACCGCCGCGCCGGTCGCCTTGGCCGGATCGGGCAGGACCGGGGTGATGGTTGGCACGGTGACGTTGCGTACCGCCAGATCGTCGCCGAAGCGCACCCAATTCTCGGTCGAGCCCTTGGGCGCCTTCAGATCGGGATAGAGCGGGATGGCATCGGGTTCGGCCGGAGCCTGCGCCGGCACCGGCGTCGGCATCTGCGCGATGGCGGGCGAGGCCAGCAGCAGCGGCAGCAGGACAAGGCGCTTCATGGCGATCCTCCCCCGTCAGAGCGCGTTGCGGCGGGCGATCGCGCCATAGACGGCGGCGCTGGGCTTGGCCGTGCGGGCGAAGGTCACCGGATCGACGCTGTGCAGGCCGAATTTGGGCTTGTAGCCGAAGATCCACTCGAAATTGTCGAGCAGCGACCAGTGGCAATAGCCCAGCACCGGCACGCCATCGTCGATCGCGGCCTTGAGGCCTGCCAGCGCTTCGGGAATGAACTTCGCGCGAACCGCATCATCGTCGCTGCCCACGCCATGTTCGGACACCAGGATCGGCACGCCGGTCGCCTCATGGGCAAAGCGCACCGCGCCGCCGAGCGAGGGCGCCCAGACTTCGGTGCCGGACCAGTTGACGGCCGATCCCTTGGGCGCGGGCAGGCGGCCCTTGTCGCCCCACAGGGCGCGCTCATAATTCTGGACGCCGATGAAATCGTCGGCCTTCGCAATCTCCAGCCAGTTGCCGTAAAGCTGCTTGCGCATGGTATCGCGCACGGAGTGGGCGCCGACCGCCTGATCATCCATCAGCGCCAGCGAGAAGCCGACCGGCAGGTCGGAGCGCACTGCCTTGATCGCGGCCTTGCCCGCCTTGTGCGCGGCTTCGAGGCCGGTCTGGAGCGCGGGCAGATCGTCGAAGCCGGCGACATTGGCGCAGACATATTTGGGCACGCCCAGCCGCTTGGCCGCGGTTTCCAGCGTCAGTTTCTGGATGTCCCACACCTGCGGCGGCAGCATGGGCTTCAGGAGCAGCAGGATATTGGGTTCGTTGAGGGTGATGGCGCTGGCGATGCCCTGGCCCAGCGCGCGCATCGCCTTGTCGCAATAGCGGGCGAAAAGCTGCGCGCTTTCCGGGTTGGTCCAGCCGCCCTGCGCGCTGAACCAGCGCGGCGCGGTGAAATGGCTGAAGGTGACGATCGGCGCCAGGCCGCGCGTGTGGCAGCCGTCGATCACCGCCTTGTAATAATCCAGCATCGCCTGGGAGAAGAGGCCCTTTTCCGGCTCGATCCGTGCCCATTCGATGCCGAAGCGATAGGCGTTGAGGCCCATGGCCTTGACGAGGTCGAGGTCGGTTTCCCACAGGGCGAAACTGTTGCAGGCGTCGCCCGAAGGCTGGGCAAAGACGGTCGGCTGCTGGTTCTCCACGAACCACAGGTCGCTGGCGATATTATTGCCCTCCACCTGATGCGGCGCGGTGGCGGCGCCCCAGTAGAAGCCCTTGGGAAAATTGGGGTTGGCGCTCTTGCGCGCGGCAATGGCGGGGGCGGCCATCAGCGCGGCGCCGGTAGCCAGAAGGGTGCGGCGATCCAGCATGTTCCGTCTCTCCTATTATAATTGTCAGGCAGTGGTTTCGCGCACGAAGGCGCAGATTTCTTGCAACAGCCGCCGATCGGCGGTGCCCAGATGCATGGCCATGGAATAATGATTATGGCCCGATTGGATGAAGGCGCGCGGCATGGCGCCATGGCGCACCAGCCGGTCCTGCAACAGGCTCAGAAACTCGGCCTGGAAGCGGGGCGGGTCGAACTCGGCGCAGGCGATCAGCAGCGGCAGGTCGGTCGAAGCGATGGCTTCCAGCGGCATGCGCTCCGGGTAGAGCGAAGCCTCGCCATAATAGAGCATGTCGCGCGGATCGAGCGGGGTATAGCCGTAAAGACCCGACAGCAGCACGGCAGCGCGCACGGCGTCCGATCCGGCGAGTTTCAGATAGCCCGCGACATGGACGGCGCCGGCCGACGTGCCCATCAGGACGATGCGATCGGGGTCACCGCCATGCTCGGCGGCATGATCCTTGAGCCAGCCGACGACGGCCGCGACATCCTGTGCCCCGGCCGGCCAGCCATGGTCGGGGGCAAGGCGATAATTGATGACGACGCCCAGGAAGCCGGCCTCAGCCGCCATCCGGCCGACATTGGCATTGGGCCAGGCGTCGGCGCTGCCCTTGTCGCCTTTCAGGAAACCGCCGCCATGGACGAAGACCAGAATGGGCGCGGGGGCATCGCCCTTGGGGGCATAGAGGTCGAGCCGGTGGCGGGCGTCCGGGCCATAGGCGATGTCGGCCTGCGTCACCGGCACCGCCGCCGCCAGCGCCGCCTGCTCGGCATCGAACAGCGCCCGGCACTGGCCGAGTATGTCCGGTCCCAGATCGGTGCCCAGTGCGGCGATGGCGTCCCTGATCGGCTTCATATGTCCCCTCTGGCCAGAAGGATTAGGAAAAAAGACGGGACGCCACCAGCGGCGCCCCGCCTCAGGAGGATCAGAATTTCGCGTCCAGACTGATGCCGATCTGGCGGAAGGACTGCGGCCCATAGATGGCTCCGATATTCTGCTCGCCCTGGTCGGTGGTGTAGGGGAAGTCGCTCTGCATCAGCGAAGGCTCATGCACGTTGAACAGGTTGCGACCGAAGATCGCGACGCTGTAGCGATCGTCATCGGTGCGCAGGCCGATGCGGCCGCCGACCAGCCAGTGCGAACGGAAGGTGGTTTCGTCGTTCGAATTGGCTTCGTAGCGCACCTTCGACTTCCACACCGTGTCCGCCGCCAGGAAGCCCTTCAGCCGGCTCGTGACCGGCGCTTCATATTCGCCCGACAGGGTGAACTTGTATTTGGGCGCATAGGCGAGCTGGCTGCCGCCGATATTGGTGCCATCGGTGCCGATGAAGCCGCCCGGATAGGTCGCCTTGGCATAGATGAAGCCGGTGTTGAGTGACAGGCCGTCGAAGACCTTGCCGAAGAAGTTGATTTCCGCGCCGCGCGACTTCACGCCGTTGATGTTGGTCTGGACGCAGGAAATAACCGCCGTGCTGTCCACCGTGCACTGCTGCGCCTGGAAATTCTTGATCTTGCTGTAGAAGACGTTGAGGTCCGCGACCCAGCCGCCGAACAATGTGCTCTTGAGGCCCAGTTCATAGGCGGTCGGGATTTCCGGCTGCACGACGAAGGGCTTGGCCGGGGCCGAGGGGATGGCGATCTGCCCGCCCTTGAACCCGCGCGAGGCGGTCGCATAGACCATGGTGTCGTTGGCCAGGTCATATTGCGCGCCCAGGCGCCAGGAGAATTTCTCGACGTCCAGCACGGTCCGGCTGAAAGGATCGGCCGGGGTGAAATAGTCGTAGCGGTCCATCGACAGGCGGTCGGTGGTGTAGCGACCGCCGGCGATCAGGCGCAGTGCGGGCGACAGGTGGAAGGTGCCCTGGCCGAATACGGCGAGCGATTCATCCTGAATGTCGATGTCGGCGCCAGGGTTGCGCACGATCGGGATGACGAGGCCGGGGAAGGGCACCACCGACACGGCCAGCGTTTCGGGATCGCGGGTCTGCTTCTGGTTCGAATAGAAGACGCCGGCGGTATATTCCAGGAACTGGTCGGCAGGCGAGCTGACCCGCAATTCCTGGGTGAAGAGGCTCAGGCGGCGGTTGGTCGGGCCATTGGCGACCTGCAATTCCAGCGGATCGCCGCGGAACACGTTGGTCGCCGCGCCATAGCCGGTCTCGTTCGACTTGCGATAGGCGGTGATGGAGGTGAGGGTGAAGGGATCGGCCTCATAATCGACCTGCAGCGATCCGCCATAATTTTCGGTATGGCCGACATAGCTGTCATCGCTGCAATAGTCGCGATTGCCTTCGCCCGGCGTCACGCCGCAGCTGGCAAGCCGGGCGGTGATACCGGTGGTGTCGGCCAGCAGGCCGCCCAGCGCCGTGCCCGGACCGCTGGTCTTGACGAAGGTGAAGAAGTCGCCGCCATTCTCGATCCGGCTCTTGGTATAGTCGCCGATGACATTGACGGTCAGGCGATCGGTCGGCTCCCACAGGAAGCGGCCGCGAATGCCGTAGCGATCGGTATCATTATAGTCGCCGGTGCTGGCGTTGCGGTTCGGCCCCTGGCGGAAATTGGCGACGCCCGACAGGCGGATCGCGGCGTTGGTGGCCAGCGGGATGTTGACCATGCCCTGCACGATCTGGTTACCGAACTTCGACCCCAGCGTGCCGGCGTCGGACAATTCGGTGCGGACGCGAGCGGCAAAGCCGGTCGGATCAGGCGCATTGGTGGTGATGTTGATGACGCCGGCCGATGTGGTGAGGCCGAACAGCGTGCCCTGTGGTCCCTTGAGCACTTCGATCCGGCTGACGTCGAACAGGTCGGAGATATTGGCGTTGCCCTGGCTCACCTGGTCGACGACCACGCCGACCGAGGCGACCGCGCCGGCCGAGAAGGTCTGGGTGCCGATGCCGCGGATCGACCCGCCGCCGCCGGTATTCTGGCCCGGCGCCTGCTGGATCTCCAGGCTCGGCGCGATGCGGTTGAGGTCGTTCATCGTGTTGACCTGCTGCCGCTCCAGTTGGGCGGCATTGGCCACGGTGATGGAGATCGGCACTTCGGTCACCTTCTCCGCCTTGCGCTGGGCGGTGACGATGATGTCGGAATTGTCCGCCGGCTGGGCAGCCTGTTCGGGCGCCGGCGCGTCCTGTGCGAAGGCCGGCGCGGCGATCGCGATGGCGCTCGCGCTGGCGAGGGCTGCAATGGTGATGTGGATGTTACGCATGGTCTGTCCTCCCCCGGTATGCGGGTTGATGATTGTTATTGTTCGTCGATGATGCGGTTGCTGAGCGTGCCGATGGTGCCGATGGTCACTTCGACCTTGTCGCCGGCCTTCATGTAGAGCGGCGGGGTGCGCTTATCGCCGACGCCGCCGGGCGTGCCGGTGGCGATCACGTCGCCGGGGCTCAAGGGCGTGAAGGCGGTGACATATTCGATGACCGTGGGAATATCCCAGATCATGTCGCTGACCGGCTGGTCCTGCACCAGTTCGCCATTGAGGCGGGTCTGGACGCGCAGCGCGACCAGATCGTCAATCTCATCGGGCGTCACCAGCGCCGGGCCGAAGCCACCGGTGCCGGGAAAGGTCTTGCCCGGCGTGAACTGGATATTGTGACGCTGCCAGTCGCGCGCGCTGCCATCGTTGAAGGCGGCGTAGCCGGCGACATAGTCCCAGGCATCGGCGGCCGCGACCTTGTGCGCGGGCTTGCCGATCACCAGCGCCAGTTCGCCTTCATAGTCGAAGCGCTCGGTCACGGCCGGCTTCACCATCGGCTGGCCGTCGGCGATCAGGCTGTCGGCATAGCGCACGAAGATCGCCGGATGCGCCTTCTGCTCGCGGCCGGTTTCCTTGACATGCTCGGCATAGTTGAGGCCGACGCACAGGATCTTGGCGGGATCGGGGATCACCGGCAGCAGCACGACATCGGCGGCGGCATAGGATGCGCCGTCGGCCAGGCCCGACAGGCTGCCGTCGGTCAGCGCGGCCTTCAGGCTCGGCGCCGCATCGGTCGCCAGCTCGACGATCGTCTCGCCCTCGATCCGGCCGAAGCTGGGGGTGCCGTCGGGACGGCGGAAACTGACATAGCGCATCAGGCTTGTTCCTCGTTGATCAGGTCTAGCGGCCGGGCATCCCAGTCGCGGCGATGGCGGAATTTTTCCTCGGCGGCGCGCAGGCCGGCGAAATCCTTGTCGGACATGCCCCACTGGTCGATCCGGCCCTCGGGCCAGGTCCAATCTTCCGGCGCGCCGGGCTGATAATCCTCGGCCACCTTTTCCACGGCGGTCGAAAATTCGATGACCGGGCCAAAGGGGGCGATGAAATAGGCAAAGACATTGGCGCCCGGACCATGGCGGCCCGGCCCCCAGGCGGGCACCATGCCATGGTCGCGCAACCGGCCGATGCCGCGCATCACCGCGTCCATGTCCGCCATTTCGAAGGCGATATGGTTGAGCGAGGGGAAGCCGGCGCGGGCGAAGGCGGTCGAATGGTGCGAGTCATTGCAGCGCACGAACACCATGCCCTTGGTCCGGTCCGAGACGCGAAAGCCCAGCGCCTGCTCGACCAGATGGCCGGTTGCCTCCGCGTCGGCGCTGTTGAAGACGACATGGGTCAGCTTGACCGGCAGGTCGGTGCCCGCGATCGGCGCGACCTCCTCGGCATCGACCAGGAAGCGCAGCAATTCGCCCTCGGCCAGTTCGACGATGATGCCATGGCCGCCGCCCGGATCGGTCGAGACGGTCGGCGTCGCCGGCAGGCCGGCGGCGGTGACGCTGCGCTTCAACTGCTCCAGCCGCTCGGCGGTGCAGACGAAGGTGGTGGAGCGCACATAGGCGTCCGCCGACTCCGCCAGCGCGACCAGATAGGGATAGCTGCCCGACCCGCGCAGATAATGGGTTTCGCCTTCTTGCGCTGCCGGGGCCATGCCCCAGATGTCGGTCAGGAAGGCAGCGGCCTCACCCGCATGGGGCAGCGCCAGTTCGATGCTGCGCAGCTTCATTTTCTGTCTCCGTGGAAAAGTCCGGCGGCATCAATGCCGGCGATGGCGCAGGCCTCGTCGCATTCGCCGGTGTCGCCGCTGATGCCGACCGCGCCGATCAGCGCGCCGGCCGCATCACGGATCAGCACGCCGCCCGGCGAGAAGGCGAGTTGGCCGGTGGCGGCGGCGATGCTCTGGAAAAAGACAGGGTTGGACGCGGCGCGGGTGGCCAGCACCCGCGTATCCGCGCCCATCCCCAGCGCACCCGAGGCTTTGGCCTTCGCGATGTCGAAACGGAACAGGCTGGCGCCATCTTCGCGGGCAAAGGCGACCGGATGGGCGCCGGCGTCGAGTATGATGACGGCCAGCGGCTGGGCGCCATCGGCGCGCGCCTTGGCAAGCGCGGCGTCGATGATGGCGCGGGCCTGCGCAAGCGAGAGGGTCATGCGGCGATCTCCTGCCGGGCGGTGCCGGCGATCAGCGCGTCGCGCCGGGCGATCAGTTCTGCGGGCGCGCCAGTGCCGAAGACATAATGATCGGGGCGTACCAGCACCGCCTCGGCGCCGCGTGCATCGAGCCAGTCGGCGACATGGCCATCATCGCCCAGGTCCGCCACATCGACGACGGTCACGTCGCCGCCGACAACCGGCTGGCGGGTGAACAGGCGCCAGCCATCGCCGGTCACATCGTCCAGCAGCCGGTCGCCGACGCGCGGCTGGATGAAGCGTTCGCCCGCGCCCGGCGTGCCGGTGGCGATGATGCCGGTGGCGATGGCGGGGATCAGGTCGGCGGCGGTGCCGCTCTGGGCGCCCTTGGCGGCTTCGCGCAACTGATGGTCGCGTGCGGCGGCGGCGTCGGGGTCGAGCACGCAGATATAGCGGCCCGCGCCCACGGCGGCGGAGATGACGGCGCGGACATGGGGATCGCGCTCTGGCTGATAGCTGTCGAGCAGCGTTTCGGGCGCCTTGCCCGCCAGCACCAGCTCCAGCTTCCACGCCAGGTTCGCGGCATCGCGCAGGCCATGGCACATGCCCTGGCCGAAAAAGGGCGGCGTCTGGTGCGCGGCATCGCCGGCCAGGAAGACGCCGCCCTGCCGCCACCGCTCGGCGATCAGTCCATGGAAACGATAGGTGGCGGCGCGCACCACTTGGTGCGGCACGCCGTCGAGATAGGGGGCGACTAGCGCAGCCACGGCTTGCGGCTGCATCATCGCCTGGTCGTCTTCACCGGGCAGCAGCATGAATTCCCAGCGGCGGTGATTGCCGCGCCCCGGCACGATGGTGGCCGGGCGTTTGGGATCGCACATCATCACCGACAATTTCTGCAGGTCGGCGGCGTCCGGCACGCCCCACAGGTCGGGGAAGCGGACCGGGCCATCGACCTCGGCATCGACCACCAGCCAGGGTTCCTCGAAGTCCAGATCATCCAGGCCGATGTCGAGCGCCTTGCGCACCGCGCTGCGGGCGCCGTCGCAGGCGATGACATAGCGGGCGCGGACCTGTTCCTCGCCGGCGTCCGACCGCAGCGTCAGCGTGACGCCGTCAGCGTCCTGCGCCAGCGCCTCGAACGCGGTGCCCAGCGACAGCTCGACATTGGGATAGACGTCCAGCGCATCGCGCAGATGGTCTTCCAGTTCGGGCTGGTAGAAGAAATAGTCGTTGGACCAGCTATAGGGGCGGGGGCGGCCGACCGTGCCCATGTAGCGGATCACGCCATGATCGGCGCCGACATGCAGATGGCCTTCGGTATCGCGCATGTCCGGGGCGACCCGGTCGATGACGCCGGCCGACTGGAACAGGCGCATCATCTCATGGTCCAGATGGACCGCGCGGGGCAGCGGATAGGGATTGGCCTCGCGCTCGATCACCAGGACCGAGACGCCCGCTTTTCCAAGTAAATTGGCCGCAAAGGCCCCCACCGGCCCGCAGCCGATGATCGCAACGTCGAACATGAAAGCGTCTTTCCGGTCAGACCGTCAGGGGCTCGGGCACGGGGGATTTGTGCATCCGCCCGCCCAGCATGATCATCTTGATATTGGCCGCATCCTGCAGCAGGCGGACGTCCTTGGTCGGATCGCCCTCGACCAGCAGCAGGTCAGCGAGATAGCCCGGCTTCACCTGGCCTACGGGCTGGTCCATCAGCTCGCCGCCCAGCATGGTGGCGGCATGCAGCGCCTCGGCCGGGGTGAAGCCATAATAAGTGACGAAATGCTCCAGGTCGCGGGCATTGCGGCCATGGGGGTTGAAGGGGAAGCCATAGTCGCCGCCGGGCAGGACGCGCACGCCGCGCGCCTTCAATTTGGGCACCAGCGTCTTTTCCAGTTCCAGCCGCTCGGCCGCGCTCGCCTTCATCGACGCCATATTGATATGGGGCGGCGGGTTGGCCTCCAGCGCGGCGACCGATACGCCGGGGCCGGGGGCGTAGAAGATGGCGTCCTTCTTCGCCGCCATGGCGTCGACCGCCGCGTCATCGGCGAAGGAGCAATGATAGAGGATGCGGGCGCCGGCTTCGAGCGCCAGGTTGATGGCGCGCGGGCTATAGGCATGGGTGGCGATCCACAGGCCCGCTTCCTTCGCCGCCTCGCCGGCCGCGATCATTTCCGCGTCGGTGTAGAGAATGTCCTGCGACGATCCGGGCTTGAGCGCATCCTCGCCCGAAATCACCAGCTTGAGCGACTTGACGCCCTCCGCCGCGCAATAGGCGACGAAGGCGCACATCGCTTCGGGCCCCCGCCCGTTGAACACATCGCCGGTTTCGACCCCTTCCTCCCCTTCCGGGCTGCGCTCCAGTGTGGAGGGCACCAGGCGCGGACCGGGGGTTTCGCCGGCCGCGATGGCGCGGGCCAGTTCCGGCTCGATCCGGTCGCCCAGCGCGCCGGCCGAATAGAGGCTGGTATAGCCATGGTCGAGCAGCACGCGGGCATTGCGCCAGGCGGCGACCTTCAGCTCCTCGGGCGGCAGGATGAACTGATGATAGATTTTCTCGACCGAACTGCCCCAGGTCAGATGGGTATGGGCGTCAACCATGCCGGGCATCAGCGTCGCGCCCTGGCCGTCGATCACCATGTCGGCCTGCGCCGCATCGATCGCGGCTTCGTCGCGCAGAATGGCGGCGATGCGATCGCCCTCGATCATGACCGCGCCGGGGAAGGGCACACTGCCAGTCCCGTCGAAAATCGCAATATTGCGGATCAGCTGCCGCACGAGGGCTCTCCCTTGGTCTCTTGTTGAATGCCCTTATGCGCCGAATTTATACGCAAGAATAATAATGATTTTTGGGAACGTCATAGCTTGGAGCTATGGATCATGATGTCCAGCAACGCCTCGCCCAGCCGCGACAGGCGCGCGTCCTTCAGCTTGCGGATGCCGATGCTGCGCTGGAAGGTTGCTTCGCGAATGGCGATCGCGCGCAGCACGCCGATCGACAGTTCGGCCGCCGCCACCTTCATCGGCAGGATGGTCAGCCGGCTGCTGTTCCGCACCATCGCCTTGGTCGTCAGCAGGGAGTCGCATCGGATCACATCCTGCGGCACCGGCACGCCCGCCGCCATGAACAGCGCGTCGATCTGCCGGCGAAAGGCGCCCCGCGCCTCCGGCAGCACCCAGCGCTTGGCCATCATGTCGCGCAGCGACACCTCGGCCGGCAGATGGTCATTGCGGCGCCCGACCACCAGCGCGAACGGATCCTGCGCGAAGGTGATTTCCTCGATCCCCTCGGGCGGTTCCTCCAGCCCCGTGGTGACGAAGGCCAGTTCGGTCTCGCCCCGGTGCAGCATGTCGGCCAGGTCATGGTCGGGCCGTTCCACCGCATGCAGCGCGAAATGGCCCATCTTGTCCTCCAGCCGTCGCACCGCGTCGGGCAGCAGGCTGACCAGCGCACCCGGCGTGCCGCCGACGCGGAGCGGGCCGGTCACGCCTGCGCGCGCCAGTCGCAATTCCTCCTCCGCGCCGCTGATCAGGCTGTCGACCGCCTCCGCCCGGCGCAGCAGCACTTCGCCCTCCGGCGTCAGGCTGATGCCGCTGCGCGACCGGGCGAACAGGGCCGCGCCGACCGACTGTTCCAGTTGCGCGATCGCATTGGACACGGATGGCTGGGAGATGTTGAGCAGCCGCGCCCCGCCGCTGATCGAGTTGGCACGGCAGACGGCGAGGAAGGTGCGAAGCGCGCGGGGATCGATCATCGGCCTAGATAGCCCGACCATCGCCGCGCACAACAAGACAATCTAGCCGTCGGTGCCGCTCGCCTCCCGCACCAGGGCGATCAGGGCGGCAGGACTGCTGGCGCCGGTCTTGGCGACGATCGCGGCGCGATGATCCTCGATCGTCTTGGGGCTCAGCGACAGGGCGGCGGCGACCATCTTGTTGCTCATCCCCTGGGCCAGGCAGTGCAGCACCTCGCGCTCGCGCGGGGTCAGCGGCGCCAGCCGGGCCAGCGCCCCGCGCCGCTGCCGGCTCCAGCGCGCGCCCTCCGCCACGGCGGCCAGCAGCCGGCCCTCGTCGATCGGCTTTTCCAGATAGTCGAGCCCGCCATAGCGGCGCACCGAATCCACCGCGCTGCTGGTGGTCGGCCAGGCGGTCATGAAGATGATCGCCACCGCCGGATCCTGCGCCCGCATCCGCTCGGCAAAGGCAAAGCCGTCCATGTCCGCCATCATCACGTCGGTGACCAGGCAATGGGCCGGCTCGTCGGCCTGGGCGCGCAGCATCGCGCGGGGCGTTTCGAACGCCTGGGTGCGATAGCCGTGCCGGCCCAGCAGCCGCGCCACCGCCCGGCCCAGATCAGGGTCGTCATCGACCACATGGATGATGGCGGGATCGGCCGGGTCAGTCATGGCTGGGCTCCGTGCGGGGCAGGGACAGGCTGGCGCGCGCGCGGCCCTGCGCGATGTCGCGGGTCAGCGTGCCGCCATGGGCGTCGGCGATGGCACGCGCCACCAGCAGGCCGATGCCCATGCCGCCATAATCGGGGGTGGGGGACGGGACCGGGTTGGCGACATGGATCGTCACCTGATCGGGCCGGCTTTCCACGGCGATCTCGATGGTCGATCCGGGCGCCGCCAGCATCGCGTTACGCAGCAGGTTGAGCAATATCTGGGTCAGTTCGATCTCATGCCCGGTGACCTGCAACCGTGCATCCATCGGCGGCAGGCTGATGGCGCAGCCCAGGCTGCGCGCCTCGCCGCCGACCATGCCGGCACAGTCGCGCAGCATCTGGCCGACGATGATCGGCGATGGTTCGTCGACCGAGCGCCCGCCAAAGCTGCGCAGCCGTCGCACCATGTCGGCCAGCAAAGCCGCCTTGCGATCGACCAGTTCGATGCTCTCGCGCATCTCGGCCGGGTCGGGCTGCGGATCGCGCGACAGGGCGGACAGATGCCGGGTCTCGATCGCCAGCGTCGACAGTGGCTGGCTGATCTCGTGGATGATCGCCACCGACATGGCGCGCAGTGTCTTCAGTCGTTCGGCCTGGAACAGGATGCGGTCGCGCCGGGCGATATCCTCGCGGGCGCGGATCTGCGCCTCGGCAAAGCTTCCGGCCAGATAGGTGGCGATCGCCATCGCGGCGAGGCCCATGTGCAGCGCGAAGCGGGTGGCGCTGGCCGACAATGGTGCCGACCAGGGCAGGATGATCGCGGCCGACAGGATGATCGCGATCCACGCGCCCAGCCGGCCGCAGCGCAGCCCCACCCAGATCGCGCCGATCAGCACCGGCGTGACCGCGATCTGGGGTTCGACCCGCGCCAGCCCCCAGGCGAGCAGCCAGGCAAAGACGAAGACGGCGGCCGCCTCGACCGCGCGCCCGCGCCCGATCTGCATCAGCCGCCGTGCCTCTTCATTGCGCGTGCCGATCCACAGCAGGGGCGGCGCGACCAGCAGCACGCCCAGCAGGTCGCCGACCAGGAAGGCGGCGATGGTGGTGGCGATCGGCTGGCTGGGCAGCGTGCCGGACACGCCGGGCCACAGCCATTCCCAGAAGCCGGCGGTGAAGGACACCAGCGTCGGCGCCAGCACCGCGGCCAGGCCGAAGGGCATCGGCGCGATCGCCAGTTCCGACCGGCTGCGCCGCTCGATGAAGCGCACCAGCGCGATCATCAGGCCATAGGCGGCGGGCGCGCGCGCCACCCCGCCCAGTTGGTTGAGAAATTCGGGACCGCCCCACATGATCGTGCCGGTCAGCAACTGGATCACGCATTCCTCGACGATCAGGACCGGCGTGAAGCGCGCGCCGATCCGCCACAGCAGCGCCAGCCGCACGCCGGCGGCGGGATACCAGAGGCTGAAGAAATGGGCGCCGCCCCACGGGCTGGCCGCCATATGCGCCAGCTTGAACGCGAAGGGATAGGCCAGCAGCAGCGCCACCAGCCGCCAGTCGATGGCGCGCGCCTCCAGGCGAAAAGGGCGCGGCCGGGCGCTCAGGGGGGACAGGGTGGCCATGGCCCTGTCCTAGCCCGGATCACCCGCCTGCCAAGCCGGGAAATTCCCTGCCGTTTCAATCTTATCCGGGAATTAACCGGATAGGCCGGGCGCTGTGGTGCGGCCATCACGGGGGCGACCGTTTGGGGGCAACGCCTTTCGGTTGCCGGGCGGCGCTTTGCGACCCGCGTCGCCCGGTCCCACAGACGCCGGCATCTTCCTGCCTGGCATGGATGGAGGACATCCCATGAGCGTGATCGGAACCAACAGCGCGGCGCTGCGCGCGCAGCGGGCGATCGAGGCAGCCACCAAGGCCCAGGGCCAGGCAAGCGAGAAATTGTCGACCGGCAAGCGGATCAATTCGGCCAAGGATGATGCGGCCGGCATGGCGATCGCCCAGACCATGACGAGCCAGCTGCGCGGCATGGAAGTAGCCAAGCGCAACGCCGCCGACGCCATATCGCTGACCCAGACGGCCGAAGGCATATTGGGCGAGGTTCAGAACAGCCTGCAGCGCATGCGCGAATTGACGCTGCAGGCGGCCAATGGCGTCAACCGGCCGGAGGATCGCGCCGCGCTCCAGACCGAAATGGACCAGACCGTCGCCCAGATCAACGCGTTGCTGCAGAATAGCGAGTTCAACGGCGTGAACCTGTTTTCGAACACGGCGCAAGGGACGGCGGCCCGCGACTATAATGCGGATGGTGACTTCCTCGATTATGGCCAAGATGAAATCTATCACAGCGCCGGCAGCACCGTCATCAATGTCCAGGCGGGCGCCAATGCGACGGACAATGTCGCCATCACCCTGCCGACCCTGCGCAGCAACAGCGACGATTTCACCCTGCTGGGCACCGACCTTGCGGTGAACGGCACGATGCGCTTCGTAGGGATCAGCAATATCGATCTGACGCTCGACTATGATGTCGGTGTGGCCGCCGTCCATCGCACCAATGATCTGGGCAGCACCGGCTGGATGGACCCGGAAGGCTATGTCGCCTTCACCGATTCCGACTATAAATCCTACGCCCAGATTGGCGTGACCGCGCAACAGGGGCTGGCGGTGATCGACGCGGCGCTGGCGCAGATATCGACCGCCCGCGTCAATCTGGGCGCGGCGCAGAGCCGGCTGGAATCCATCTCCAGCCAGCTCGACACCAATATCGTCAACCTCACCGACGCTCGCTCGCGGATCGAGGATGCGGACTTCTCCACCGAATCCACCGCCCTCGCCAAGAGCCAGATCCTGTCGCAGGCGGCAACGGCGATGCTGGCCCAGGCCAATGCCCGGCAACAGGATGTGCTGAAACTGCTCGAATGATCTGCGCGGCCCGGCTAGGACCGCTGCGGACATTCAGCGGGAGAGGCGGAGATGATGAAGCGGGCCATGGCCCTTTGCCTGCTGCTGGGCAGCGCAGCGGCGGCACAGGCGGGCGATCCGCCCCGGTTCGATGTCGCGATCACGGTCGATGATCTGCCCGCCCATGGCCAGTTGCCGCCCGGCACCACCCGCGCCGATATCGCCCGCCGCTTCCTGGCGACCTTGAAGGCGCATCATGTCACGGAGGCCTATGGTTTCGTCAATGCGCGTGGGCTGGCGGAGGATCCGGCGTCGGACGCGGTGCTGACGCTCTGGCGTCAGGCGGGCTATCCGCTCGCCAACCACAGCTACAGCCATTTGAATCTCGACGGGGCGCCCTCGCTCGACGCCTGGCAGGCGGATGTGATCGCGGGCGAGCCGGCGCTGGAACGGCATATGGGGAAGGGGGACTGGCACTGGCTGCGCTTCCCCAACCTGTCGAGTGGCAAGGATACGACCCGCCATGACGGCGCCGCCGCCTTCCTGAAACAGCGCGGCTATCGCATCGCCAGCGTCAGCTTCGCTTTCGAGGACTGGGATTATAGCGACGCCTATGCCCGCTGCCGCGCGCAGGGCGACGATCGCATGATCGCGGCGATGAAGCGTCACTATCTGGCTGTCGTCGATCAGGCGATCGCGCGGGCAAAGGCCAATGCCCAGCGCGTCCATGGCCGCCCGATCCCGCATGTGCTGCTGCTCCATGTCGGCGCCTGGACCGCCGACACCCTGCCCGATGTCATGGCCCGGCTCGACGCCGCCGGCGGGCGCTATATTCCGCTGGCACAGGCGGAGGCCGACCCGGCCTATGCCCAGGCCGAAGCCCTGCCGGGCGGCGGCGGCATCATCGAACGGGTGGCGCAGGCGCAGGGCATCGCTCTCCCCGCCGATAGCGCGCCTGCACCCGGAATCGACCTGCGCCAGGCCTGCCGCACGCCCGGCTGAGGCGACTTCACCTTGCATTCAGCGCGCGACCGATAGAATGGCGCGCAATATGATCATGGGTAAAAGCCGGCATGGCCGCGCGCTGACAATCTTCCTGCCTTTCCTGGTCCTGACCGCGGGTGCGACATCCGCGGCGCAGGCGACGACCTATTATGTCAACAGCGCCACCGGCAATGATCGCGCTGCCGGCACCACCGCCGACCAGCCCTGGCGCAGCCTGGCGCGGGTGCGCGACTATCCGCTGATGCCGGGCGATCAGGTGCTGCTGATGGCCGGATCGCGCTGGCAGGAACCGCTCACCATCACCCGCTCGGGCCGCTCCGGCGCGCCGATCAGCGTCGCCGCCTTCGGCGCCGGCGCACGGCCGCGCATCGACGCCGGCGGCGTCTCGCCCCATGGCGTGGGCGTCATCAACGCCGAATATGTCAGCGTCAGCGGGCTGGAAGTCACCAACGACAATCCCGCCCCGGCCCAGCGTTTCGGCGTGCTGGTCTCGGCGGTCGACCGGGGCGTGACGCGCGGTATCCGCATCAGCGACATGTATATCCACGACGTGCGCGGCGTGAATGATCGCAAGGATAATGGCGGCATCGTCTTCAGCGCGACCGGCAAGAAGCTGCCGACCCGCTTTCAGGATCTGGTGATCGAACGCAATATCGTCTGGAAGGTCGACCGGTCCGGCATCGCCGGCATTGCCGACCGGATCAGCGCCAAGGACTGGTTCCCGAGCGAAAAGATCGTGATCCGCGACAATCTGGTCGAGGATATTGGCGGCGATGGCATCGTCCCGCGCGGCACCGACGGCGCCCTGATCGAACATAATATCGTGCGCTATGCCGGCGCCAGAGCACCCGGCTATAATGCCGGCATCTGGCAGTGGAGCACCGACAACAGCCTGATCCAGCTCAACGAGGCCGCCTTTACCCGCACCCGCTATGACGGGCAGGGCTTCGACAGCGACTTCAATTCGCGCCGCACGACATTGCTCTACAATTACAGCCACGACAATGCCGGCGGCTTCCTGCTGATCTGTTCGCCCGGCCGCAACGACAAGGATAATCTGGGCAATCGCGGCACCGTCGCGCGCTACAATGTCAGCCGCAACGACGCGCTGCGCATCTTCCAGCTCGCCGGCAATGTCTCCGACGTGCTGGTGGAAAAGAATGTGATCCATGTCGGCAAGGGCATGGATGTGCAGATGGTGGTGGCGACCAACTGGGACGGCTGGGCACAGGATGTCCGCATCGTCGAAAATGACTTCAAGGTCGCCGGCACCGCCCGTTATGGCAGCGAGAGCGGTCGGTCCGGTCCCGATTACCTCATCAAGGCAGGCTTCGCCCCGGCCCAATTTATCCGCTTCCGCGACAATCGCTACTGGGGCAGCCATGTCGACCTGCCGGCCGAGGCGGCGGGTGACGTGATCCCGCCCTATCTCGATCAGCCCGCCGACTGGCAGGTGCCGGTGTTCGACCCGGCCAGGGCAGAGGGCTTCCCCGAATTCATGGTCCGGCACCGCGCCTGGATGTTGGCCATTCTGCAACGCGAACTGGGCCAGCCGGTGCAGCCGCGCCAGCCGCGCCGCATCTCCATCTTCGAAGCGCGCCGCTGACCGGCGGCGCGGGCGGCATGCACCGCCCGCGCCCGGCCATCACCCGCCCGTCACAGGGTGAGCGAGATGCGCCCATCCACCTTGCCGGCGCGCAGTTCGTCCAGCACGGCGTTCACATCATCGAACGGCCGGGGCGTGACATGCGCCTTCACCTTGCCCTCGACCGCGAAGGCGATCGCTTCGGCCAGGTCGCGCCGGGTGCCGACGATCGACCCGCGCACGGTCACGCGCTTGAGCACCACGTCGAAGATCGGCGTCGGGAAATCGCCCGGCGGCAGGCCGACCAGGCTTACGGTCGCGCGCCGGCGGGTGCAGGCGATCGCCTGGGCAAAGGCGGGGGGCGACACCGCCGTCACCAGCACGCCATGGGCGCCGCCGCCGGTCGCATTCTGCACTTCCGCCACGACATTGTCGGCCCGCGCATCCAGCGCCAGGTCGGCGCCCAGCGACCGGGCCAGCTCCAGCTTGCTCTCGCCAATGTCCAGCGCCACGACATGCAGGCCCATCGCCTTGGCATATTGCACGGCGACATGACCCAGCCCGCCGACGCCGGAAATGGTCACCCATTCACCCGGCTTCGCCTCGGTTTCCTTCAGCCCCTTGTAGACGGTGACGCCCGCGCACAGGATCGGCGCCATCGTCACGAAGTCGACACTGTCGGGCAGGCGGCCGGCAAAGGGCGCGCTGGCGATCGCATATTCGGCATAGGTGCCGTTGACGCTGTAGCCGGTATTATGCTGCCGCTCGCACAGCGTTTCCCAGCCAGTCTCGCAATATTCGCAGGCGCGGCAGGCATCATGCAGCCAGGGGATGCCGACGGCGTCGCCTTCCTTCAGGTCGGTGACACCTGCGCCCAGTGCCACCACATGGCCCACGCCCTCATGGCCGGGGATCAGCGGCAGGGTCGGCTTCACTGGCCAGTCGCCATCGATTGCGTGCAGATCGGTATGGCACACGCCACTGGCGGCGATCTTCACCAGCACCTCGCCGGGCCCCGGCTCGGGTATCGCTATCTCCTCGATCGTCAGCGGCGCCTTGAACGTCCGGGCAATCGCGGCTCGCATGGTCGTCGGCATGATTTCCTCCTTCTTCTGCGGCTGTGGGACTGTGGATAATGGCGGTCAGATATCCTCGAACCAGGCGAGCCGATGGGCGGCCAGCTTTTCGAGTTCCAATACGGCGAACATCGCCGCGCCCAGGCCGATGATCATCAGCCCGTCGGTCAGCGACAGCGGCCGGCTGTCGAAAATATCGTGCATGAACGGCGCATAGGTGAAGAGCAGCTGGGCGATCACCACCACCACGATCGCCGCCAGCACGATCGGCGTGCCCATCGCACCGCGCAGCGTCAGCGATCGCATGTGCAGGAAGCGCACATTGAACAGATAGAATATCTCGCCCACGATCAGCATGTTGACCACCATGGTCCGGGCAGTGTCGATGTCGTGGCCGACATGCTGGGCATAGAAGAATATCCCCAGCGCCATCGCCCCCATCAGCACCGATACCAGCATGATGCGCCACAGCAGGAAGGGGGAAAGCAGCGGTGCGCCGGCGGCACGCGGCCGCCGTTCCATCGTTCCCGGCTCGGTCGGCTCGAACGCCAACACCAAGCCCAGCGTCACCGTCAGCACCAGGTTGATCCACAATATCTGCGTCGCCGTCATCGGCAGGGCAAAGCCGGCGATGATCGCGATCACCACCGCCAGCGTCTCGCCGCCATTGGTCGGCAGCGTCCAGCTGATGACCTTGCGGATATTGTCATAGACGGTGCGCCCTTCGCGCACGGCCGCCACGATCGACGCGAAATTATCGTCCAGCAGCACCATCTCGGCCGCCTCCTTGGCGGCCTCCGTGCCCTTGATCCCCATCGCCGTGCCGACATCGGCCTGCTTCAGCGAAGGCGCGTCGTTGACGCCGTCGCCGGTCATGGCGACGACCAGCCCGTGCGACTGGAGCGCGCGGACGATGCGCAGCTTGTGCTCGGGGGAGGAGCGGGCGAACACGTCGACATCGCGCACCCGCGCCGCCAGCGCAGCATCGTCCAGCGCCTCGACCTCGGCGCCGCTCATCGCCTGGGGATCATCGTCCAGCGCCAGTTGCCGGGCGATGGCGATCGCCGTGCCGACATGGTCGCCGGTGATCATCTTGACCGCGATGCCGGCCGACCGGCACTGGGCGATCGCCTGGCGTGCCTCGTCGCGTGGCGGATCGATGAAGCCCATCAGCCCCAGCAGCTCGACCCCGTTCTTCAGATCGTCGAAGCCGATCCGGTCGGGCGCCCCTGTGATCCGCTTGACGGCAAAGCCTAGCAGGCGTTCGCCCCGGCCGGCGGCGGCCGACAGCCGCGCGTCCCAGGCGACGGCATCCGCGCCGGTCATTGCCAGCAGCGCTTCGGGCGCACCCTTGATGAAGATGGCGCTGCTGCCATCGGGCGCGCGATGCAGCGTCGCCATGAAGCGATAGGCGGCGTCGAACGGGATTTCGTCGATCCGCGGCCACTCGTCGCGCACATGGTCGGCGCTCAGCCCCGCCTTCATCGCCAGCGCGACAAGTGCCCCCTCCATCGGGTCGCCCTGCACGGTCCAGCCGTCATCCCCGTGGCGCAGCAAAGCGTCATTGCACAGCAGGCCGCAGCGCAGGATTGGCGCGGCGTCGGCTAGTGCCTGGGCGTCATCCTCTCCCTGCGCAACCGTGATGGCGCCCGGCGGCGCATAGCCCGATCCGCTGACATGCAGGTCGCCGCCGGGCAGCAGCAGGTGGCGCACGGTCATCTCGTTGCGCGTCAGCGTGCCGGTCTTGTCGGTGCAGATCACCGATGTGGCACCCAGCGTCTCGACCGCCGGCAGGCGCCGGATCACCGCCTGGCGCGCGGCCATGCGCTGCACGCCGATCGCCAGCGTGATGGTGATGACGGCCGGCAGCCCCTCCGGCACGACGCCGACCGACAGCGCGACGATGGCGATCAGCGCATCGATCCAGTGGAAGCCGCGCGCCAGCACCGCGAACAGGAACAGGACGACCGCGCCGGCCAGCACCGACCAGGTCATCAGCCGGGCGAAATCGTCGATCTGCCGCACCAGCGGCGTCTTGCCGACCTCGACCGCCTTCAGCATGCCGCTGATCCGGCCGATCTGGGTATGGCTGCCGGTTTCGACCACCAGCCCGGTCGCCTGGCCGGCGGCCACCAGCGTGCCGGAAAAGGCCATGTTGCTCTGGTCGGCGATGCCGGCGTCGGCGGCGATCAGCGTCTGATGCTTTTCCGCCGCGACCGATTCGCCGGTCAGCGCCGCCTCGTCGATCAGCAGGCCGCGGGCGCGCAGCAGCCGGATATCGGCCGGCACCCGGTCGCCCGCTTCCAGCAGCACGATGTCACCGGGCACCAGATCGGGCACCGCCACCACACGCCGTTCGCCGCTGCGCAGCACCATGGCATGCGGCGCGATCATGTCCTGGATCGCGCCCAGCGCTTCCTCGGCCTTGCCCTCCTGGATGAAACCGACGACCGCATTCACCAGCACCACGGCCAGGATCACGGCAGCATCGATGCCGTGGTTCAGTAGTAGCGCGATCAGCGCCGCACCCAGCAGGAAATAGATCAGCACGCTGTTGAAATGCGCCAGGAATCGCAGCAGCGGATGCTGGCGCGGCGCTTCGGGCAGGGCATTGGGGCCATAGCGCCGCAGCCGGGCTTCGGCGTCGCGCTGGTCCAGCCCGGTCGCTTCGACGGACAGCGTTGCCAGCGCCTCTTCGGGCGGCAGCGCATGCCAGGCAACGGGCGGGGCAGAGGACATGGGCTTCCCTTTCAGTCGCGTCGAGCGGCCGGGGGCAAGCCACCCGGCGGTCAGCGCACCAGCGCGAAGCCGATCCGCAATCTTGTTATGGAACGATTATAGTCCAATAGGTTCTCGCCATATCCGGCAAATCCCTGAGCGAACAAATAGAGATCGGGGCCGCCGCCCAGCAGACGCGGCAGCGGATAGGACAGGTCGGCGTTGATCGCGCCCTTGCCCGATCCGAAATTGAACCGGCTGTTGGTCGACAGGCGCAGCCCGTCATCATCGCCGACCTGCAGGAACAGGCCGGCATGGCCGCGATAGCGGACGATATCGGGATTGTCGGACTTGTCGCCGACATAGAAGGTCAGGCGCGGCGCCACCAGCAGCCGCCGCTCCTCGCCCAGCGAGAAGGCCGCCATCGGCGCGACATAGAAGCTGTTGATGCTGCGCGACGCATCGCCGTCCCGGCCGTTGGATTCGTGCCGAAGCCCGCCCTGCAGCGCCAGCGACATGCCGTTTTTCAGCATCCGGGTCGGCGTCACATAGATGATCTCTGGCTGATAATCGATGTTGCGGAAGGGCATGGAATTGGCACCCAGATCCCAGAACATGCGCTGGGTATAGGCGAAATGCAGGCCGTCCCGCCAGGAACTGGGCAAATGCGCGGCATCACGCGATCCGAACAACCGATATTCGAAGCTCAACTGCAACCGGGCATCGGTATTGGTGCCGGGGCCATAGACTGCGTAGATCGGCTCATAGGGCGCCAGATTGCCGATGAAGGCATTGCCCGCGCTCCGATCGGCCGGCGGCGCGACCGGCGGCGGCACCGGGGTTCCGGGTGGCGGCGGCGGCGGTGGAACAGGCACCGGCGAAGCGGCCGCCATCCGCGCGGCAGCCGCGCCATGCAGCGCCACCTGCGGCGAATTCCAGGCCGGGATCGACAGCAACGCGCCCTCGGCCATGTCGCTCGCGGCCAGTTGATAGCGCGCCTGGGCAAAGCCGCCCGGCACAATCTCCAGCGTCTCCGGCACGCCCGGCGCCCGGCGCAGCCACAGCCGGCGCGCCGCGCCATCCTGTTCCACCAGCGCCTCCACCCGGTCGGGCAGCGGCATGGCGGCGGGTGCCGTGCCCATGTTGAGGAAGCGCAGTTCCACGCTCGCCATATTCTGGTCATCGGGCAGGGCGATCCGCCCTATCAGGGTTTCTACGGGTTCCCCGGCCAGGGCGCTTGTCGCAAAAGAAGGCGACAGGACAGCCAGCAGCCATGCCAGGCTCGACCAGGGGGCGGGCAAGTGTCGTGGTTGCGCGCGGCGGTTGCGGATCATCCTGCGTCCCTTGTCGCGTTGCGCCCCTCGCAACGGCGCGAGCGGTCAGGTCAGGTGCGATTGACGATACTGGTTGTGGTAGATAAACACAAATATATTAAAGGCATAAGTTATTAGTGAGTCCTTGTGATGTTCTGAAGCATCATGTCTCACAAAATCGAGAATAGATGAAGTCGGTCGATGCTATATCGATTGAATAGGGGTCCATGTTGCTCGAAAAGGGGTGCTTGGTGTCGCTTGGCAATTCCGATTTTGCGATAGGTCATGGCGTGAAGGGGAGGGTTATCCCTGAGGCCTTGACGATGCTTCTGGCTCTTTCCCTGACCGGTTGTTCCTTTGCGCCCGATTATGTTCAGCCATCCCTGCCGGTGCCCGACAGCTATGCCGTGGCGACGCCGGCCGGGGCTTCGCTGGCCGGGCGCGACTGGGAGCAGGTTTTTCCCGATCCCGAATTGCGCAGGCTGGTCGCCCAGGCGCTGGCCAATAATCGGGACATTCGCATCGCCGCCGCCCGCGTGGCGCAGGCGCGCGGCGCCTGGCGGATCGAGGGTGCCTCGCTCTATCCCCAGCTCGATGCGGTGGCGACGGGCACGCGCGGCCAGGCCTTCTACAGCCTGCCGGTGATCGGCGACCAGATCGTCGACGTGAAATCGATCACCGCCCAACTGAGCGCCAGCTGGGAAATCGATTTCTGGGGCCGGCTGCGCAATCTGAAGGAGGCTGCCCGCGAACAGTTTCTGGCGTCGGAGGAATCCCGCCGGGCGGTCGCGACCGACCTGATCGCGCAGGTCGCGCTCGGCTATCTGCTGGAGCGCGAATATGAGGAGCGCGCCGCCCTTACCCAGCAGTCGATCATCACCCGGCAGGAAACGCTGCGCATCATGCGCCGCCGCTACGAGGTGGGGTCGGGGTCGAAGCTGGACCTGGCCCAGTCCCAGGTGCTGCTGGCGCAGGCGGATACCACCATGCATGTGCTGAACCTCGACCGCGCGGTCAATCGCAACGCGCTGGCGCTGCTGGTCGGCCAGCCGGTGGAGATCGCGCCCGGATCGCTGCGGCTGGCCGGACCGGGCGGCGATTATCAGGTGCCCGCCGGCCTGCCGTCCGAACTGCTCACCAACCGGCCCGACATCGTCGCGGCCGAGCATCAGCTGCGCGCCGCCAATGCCAATATCGGCGCTGCCCGCGCCGCCTTCTTCCCCAATATCAGCCTGACCGGCGCCTATGGCACGACCAGCCCGGATCTGGACGGGCTGTTCGGCGGCAATAGCGAGGTGTGGAGCTTTTCGCCGACGATCCGTCTGCCCCTGTTCAACGCGGGCCGGCTGAAGGGCAATCTGGACGTGGCGCAGGCGCGCCGGGACGAGGCCATCGCTACCTATGAAAAGACGATCCAGTCCGCCTTTCGCGATGTATCCGACGCGCTGGTCCGGCGCCGCCAGATCGCCCTGCAGATCGGCACCACGCGCCAACTGGTCGATGCCCAGCGGGAACGGGCGCGCCTCGCCCAACTACGCTTCGACAATGGCCGCTCCACCTATCTCGAAGTGCTCGATGCCCAGCGCGACCTGTTCGATGCGGAACAGGCGCTGGTCCAGCTTCGTCGGGGGGAACTCTCCAGCATCGTCAGCCTCTATGCTGCCCTGGGTGGTGGCTTTGTTGTCAATCGCGGCATCGCGGCCGCCCCGTCCGGGAACCAAGGGGAACCATGAGCATGAACAAGCGCTGGATCGTCAGGGGCCTGATCATCGCGGCGGTTGCCGGCATTGCCTTCCTGCTCTGGACATTGCTGAAGCCGGCCGGCCTGCCCGAAGGCATTGTCGGCGGCAATGGCCGGCTGGAAGCGACAGAAATCGACGTCGCCTCCAAGTCTGCCGGACGGATCAAGGATATCGTCGCGGATGAGGGGCAGCTGGTGAAGGCCGGCGAGATCGTTGCCCATATGGATGTCGACGTGCTGGACGCACAGCGGACCGAGGCCGTTGCGCAACTGGCAGAGGCGCAGAATGCCGTCCTCGTCGCTCAGACCCAGGTCGCCCAGCGCGAGAGCGAGAAGGCCGCGGCCCAGGCCGTGGTGCGCCAGCGCATCGCCGAACTCAACGCCTCGCGCAAGCGCCTTGCCCGGTCCGAAACCCTGGCCCGCGAAGGCGCGACCGCGGTGCAGGAACGCGATGACGACGCCGCCCAGACCGAAGGCGCCGCCGCTGCCGTGGAGGCGGCCCGTGCCCAGCTCGCCTCGGCCGAGGTCGCCATCACCAATGCCCGCAATCAGGTGATCGGATCGCGATCGCGCGTGGAGGCCGGCCGCGCCACCATCCAGCGGATCGAGGCGGACATCAACGACAGCAGTCTGCGCGCGCCCCGCGACGGCCGCGTCCAGTATCGCGTCGCCCAGCCCGGCGAGGTGGTGACGGCCGGTGGCCGGGTGCTGAGCCTGGTCGACCTGTCCGACGTGACGATCAGCTTCTTCCTGCCCGCCACCGCCGCCGGCCGTGTCGCCATCGGCAGCGAGGCGCGGATCGTGCTCGATGCCATTCCCGACTATCCGATCCCGGCGCGGATCAGCTTCGTCGCCGACGTCGCCCAGTTCACGCCCAAGACGGTGGAAACCCAGAGCGAGCGCGAGAAGATGATGTTCCGGGTCAAGGCACGGATCGATCCGGCGCTGCTGCGCAAGCATATCGCCCAGGTGAAGACCGGCCTGCCCGGCATGGCCTATGTCCGGATCAATCCGGGCGTTGCCTGGCCCGCCTCGCTCGCGGTCCGCGCCCTTCCCGAAGGATCGCGGGCGGTCCAGTGAACCAGCCCGCCCCCATCGGCGCGCCAACGGTCGATCCGGTCGTCCGCCTGTCCGGCGTCCGCCTCCATTATGGCAAGACGCAGGCGCTGCGCGGCATCGATCTCGACATACCGGGTGGGCGGATGATCGGCCTGATCGGACCCGATGGCGTGGGCAAGTCCAGTCTGCTCTCCCTCGTCGCCGGCGCCCATGTCATTCAGGATGGCGATGTCCATGTGCTGGGCGGCGACATGCGCGACAAGCGCCATCGCAGCGATGTCTGCCCGCGCATCGCCTATATGCCGCAGGGGCTGGGCAAGAATCTTTATCCCACCCTGTCGGTCGAGGAGAATCTTCAGTTTTTCGGCCGCCTGTTCGGCCATGATGGGGCGGAGCGGCGACGGCGGATCGATGCGCTCACGCGGGCAACTGGACTTGACCCGTTTCTTGCCCGGCCGGCGGGCAAGCTGTCGGGCGGCATGAAGCAGAAGCTCGGCCTGTGCTGCGCGCTGATCCATGATCCCGACCTGCTGATCCTGGACGAGCCGACCACCGGCGTCGATCCGCTGGCCCGCGCCCAATTCTGGGATCTCATCAACGATATCCGCAAGACCCAGGCGCAGATGAGCGTGATCGTCGCCACCGCTTACATGGACGAGGCGCAGCGTTTCGACTGGCTGATGGCGATGGATGACGGGCAGATCCTCGACACCGGCACCCCGGCCGAGATTTTCGCGCGCACCCGCACCAGTTCGCTGGAGGAAGCCTTCATCGCGCTGCTGCCCGAGGAGAAGAAGCGCGGTCATGAGCCGGTCATCATCCCGCCGCTCGAAGCCAGCGAGGATGACATCGCGATCGAGGCGCAGGGCCTAACCATGCGCTTTGGCGATTTCACCGCGGTCGATCATGTCAGCTTCCGCATTCGCCGGGGCGAGATATTCGGCTTTCTGGGGTCCAATGGCTGCGGCAAGTCGACCACCATGAAGATGCTGACCGGCCTCTTGCCCGCGACCGAGGGCAAGGCCTGGCTGTTCGGCAATGCAGTGGACCCGGACGACATGTCCACGCGCAAGCGGGTCGGCTATATGAGCCAGGCCTTCTCGCTCTACACCGAACTCACCGTCCGCCAGAATCTGGAATTTCACGCCCATCTCTTCCATGTCGCGCGCGAGGATATTCCCGCCCGCGTCGCGGAAATGGCCGATCGGTTCGATCTTGGCCCGGTGATGGAGGAATTGCCCGACAGCCTGCCGCTCGGCATCCGCCAGCGCCTCAGCCTTGCGGTGGCGATGGTCCACAAGCCGGAACTGCTGATCCTGGACGAGCCGACCTCTGGCGTCGATCCGGTGGCGCGCGACGGCTTCTGGCGATTGCTGGCGGAGCTGTCGCGCCGCGACAAGGTCACGATCTTCATCTCCACCCATTTCATGAACGAGGCGATGCGCTGCGATCGCATGTCGATGATGCATGCCGGCCATGTGCTGGACAGCGATGCGCCCGCGCGCCTGATCGAGAAGCGCGGCGCCCCTGATCTGGAACAGGCCTTCATCGGCTATCTGGTCGATGCCGGCGGCGACACCCGCCCGCCCGACGAGGAACGCGCGCTCAAGGACATGGCGCAGGCGGAACATGGCACGATCAGGCGCGGCTTCAGCCCGCAACGCGCGCTCACCTATGCCTGGCGCGAGACGCTGGAACTGCAGCGCGATCCGGTCCGTGCGACGCTCGCGCTGATCGGTTCGCTGATCCTGATGCTGGTGATCGGCTTCGGCATGACCACCGACATCAACGAGCTGAACTATGCCGTGCTGGACCGCGACAACAGCATCCTCAGCCAGAATTATGCGCTCGACATTTCCGGCTCCTCCTATTTCGTCGAACATGCGCCGATCCGCGACTATGACGATCTCGACCGGCGCATGAAGGATGGCGAACTGGCGCTGGTGATCGAGATTCCGCCGGGCTTCGGCCGGGATATCGCGGCCGGGCGGCAGGTCACGGTCGGCGCCTGGTTCGACGGCGCCAATCCGCAGCGCGCCGAAACGGTGCAGGGCTATATCCAGGGGCTGCACCAGCATTGGCTGAGCCAGCAGGCGGCCGCGCGCGGCAGCGCGGTTGGCAGCAGCTTCTCGATCGAGAACCGCTATCGCTACAATCCCGATGTGCAGAGCCTGCCGGCGATGGTGCCGATCGTCATCCCGCTGCTGCTACTCATGCTGCCGGCGATGCTCACCGCGCTGGCGGTGGTGCGCGAAAAGGAGATCGGGTCGATCATCAACCTCTATGTGACGCCCGTCAGCCGCAGCGAATTCCTGCTCGGCAAGCAGCTTCCCTATGTGGTGCTGGCGCTTGTCAACTTCCTGCTGATGGTGCTGATGGCGATCTTCATCTTCGGCGTGCCGGTGAAGGGCAGCTTCCCGACCTTGCTGCTCGCCGCCGCCATCTATTGCGTCACCGCGACCGGCATGGGCCTGCTCGCCTCGGCCGTGACGCGCAGCCAGATCGCCGCGATGTTCCTGGCGATGATCGGCACGATGATCCCGGCCACCACCTATGGCGGCATGACCGACCCCGTCTCCTCGATGGAGGGCAGCGCGCGGATCATCGGCGACATCTATCCTGCCAGCCACATGTTCACCATCAGCCGCGGCGTCTTTGCCAAGGCGCTGGGCTTTTCGGACCTGGCTGGCTCCTTCCTGCCGCTCGCCATTTCCGCGCCGCTGATCGTCGGGATCGCGATCATGCTGCTCAAAAAGCAGGAGGCCTGACGTCGATGCTGGCGACGATTTCCAACATCTACCGGCTGGGTGTGAAGGAGCTGTGGAGCCTGTGGCGCGACCCGATCATGCTGGTGCTGATCCTGTTCGTCTTCACCGTCTCCATCTATACCTCGGCCAATTCCAAGCCGGAAACGCTGCACAATGCAGCCATCGCAATCGTCGATGAGGATGAATCGCCCCTGTCGCAGCGGATCGTCGCCGCTTTCTATCCGCCGCAATTCACGCTGCCCCGGATGATTGCGCCGGCGCAGATCGATCCGGGCATGGACGCGGGCGACTTCACCTTCGTCCTCCACATACCCCATGGCTTCCAGCGCGACGTGCTGGCCGGCCGGACGGCGGAAATCCAGCTCAACACCGACGCCACGCGCATGAGCCAGGCATTTTCGGGCAGCAGCTATGTGCAGCAGATCGCGACCGCCGAAGTGAATGAATTCGTCAACCGCTATCGCGCCAATAGCGTGCCAAAGGTCGACCTGGCGGTGCGGGCGCGCTTCAACCCGACGCTCAACCATACCTGGTTCGGTGCGCTGGCACAGATCATCAACCAGATCGCGATGCTGTCGATCATCCTCACCGGCGCGGCGCTGATCCGCGAGCGGGAACATGGCACGATCGAGCATCTGCTGGTGATGCCGGTCACCCCGTTCGAGATCATGCTGTCAAAGGTCTGGTCGATGGGGCTAGTCGTGCTGCTCGCCTCTTCCCTGTCGATCAATCTGGTGGTGCAGGGGCTGATGCACGTGCCCGTCGCCGGATCGCTGGCGCTCTTCTTCGCGGGCGCCGCGCTGGTGCTGTTCTCCACAACCTCGATGGGCATTTTCCTCGCGACGCTGGCGCGCAACATGCCGCAATTCGGCATGCTGATGATCCTCGTGCTGCTGCCGCTGCAGATGCTGTCGGGCGGCACCACCCCGCGCGAATCCATGCCCAAGCTGGTGCAGGATGTGATGCTGTTCGCGCCGACCACCCATTTCGTCGAACTGGGTCAGGCGATCCTGTTCCGGGGCGCCGGCATTGGCGTCGTCTGGCCGCAATTCGCCGCCACCGCCGCGATCGGCATCGCCTTCTTCCTGATCGCACTCACCCGCTTCCGCCGGACGATCAGCGCCATGGCCTGATCGTCCGGCCGCTCTTCACGGCGCCAGCCGGTCCACGCTCAGGCGCTGGCCGCCATATTCGGCAAAGCCCCGGCTGCGCGGCTCGCCATCGGCTTGGGGCGTGAAGTCGATCGCGGCGGGCTTGGGGCCGCCCAGCGGTCCGAATGTCATCTGCAGCTTCATGATGCCGGGGCAGGGGCCGGTCAGGCGGATATCCGCTTCGTAGCTGGACTGGCCGCGCATGTTGATCTGCGTCGTCTCGCGCCCGCTATAGACCTGCTTTCCGTCGTCGCTGAAATTGACATAGATTTTCTCGATGGCACCGCTCGTGCGCCGATAGAGAATATGCCCCGACCGCCGGCCATAGACCTTCACGTCGATATTCTGGCTCTTGCCCGCCAGCGCCGGCAGGGTGGACAGGTCGGTATCGCCATAGGGCAAGCTGTCGGGCACGGCGCGTGGGGCGACCGCCGGCCCGGCCTTGTATCCGGGCAGGGTGACGATCTGGACCCGCTTGGTCTCGCTGCCGCGCAGCCCCTCGATCCATGTCGCCCGGCGGCTGTCGGGATGCCAGGACATGGGCGAATGGAAAACCCAGTCGGCCTGGCTGCTGAGGTTCGCGCCCAGATAGCCCGCCTCGCGCTGCGACCGGGCGATGTCGATCAGCGCCGGCCCGACATTGCCTGGCCGGGCCGTGCGCACGCCGGTGACGGCATAGGTATAGGCGAACATGCTCAGCCTCATGTTCAGGCTGTCGGGATAGGGGCGGGGCATCAGCCCCAATATCGCCGGGTCGGTCTGCGAAAAGCGGGTGGTCATCACCATGCCCAGCCGCTCGTCCGGCGAGAAGATCGTCGTCTCGGTATAGCCCGGCGTGTCGGTGATCGGCGTCACCTTGCCGCTCGCCAGGTCCATCACCACCGAGTCGGGCAGGTCGCGCTTCACCGCGCCGACCAGCGACAGGGCGCTGCCGCCATGGACGAACTGCTTCACCTCGCCGCCGCGGATCGGCGCCGGGATGACGCCATCGGCATGGGCCGGATCGGGGCGGAAGGGATCGCTGCTGCTGATGATCTGCGGCCGGGTGACGACATAGCCATCCGGGTCGCGCGTCAGTTCGCCGGTCAGCACGGCGGCGGAATAATTGGCGAGCAAGGTCGTCCAGGCGATATGGCGATTGTCCGGCGCCACCACCATTTCCGACCAGCGATGCCAGATATGCGCGCCATCGGCCACCTGCGGCGGATAGGTGACCGGCACCAGTTGCGCCTGCGTGCAATCGTCCAGGCTGGTCGGGCATTCGATCACGAAATCGCCCAGGAAGATGCGCTTATTGTCGGCAAACACCATGTAGCGGATGCCATTATCCTTCGGCCGGGCGGGGATCGTCCCGCTGAAGATCGGGCGGATATGGCTGCCATCATCGTCCATGATGGCGAGGTTGATCTGCCGCGGATCGCTCTCGCCCGGCCGGGCATAGGTCAGCAATATCCGGCCCGACGGCGTGTAGGTGGCGCTTTGCGGCCGCATGTCGGCGGGCAATGTCAGGGTGCGGATCACCGGCTGGCCGAACAGCGCGCCATCCACCCCAGGCCGGGCCAGGGTCGGTCCGCCATCCAGCGCCAGTCCGCCGATCAGGACGGGCAGCATGGCCAAGATAGGCAGCCGGCGGGAAGGGGGCATGGTCACCAAATTCTCTCCTCGTCTCGGCCTTGGCCCAGGGGCGCGGCGCGGCCGTCCACCCTGCTGATGGCACCTGCCCGCCGGCCGGCAAGCGCCAATCCGTTACGCGGAAAGGGGGCTTGCCAATGTCCCGCAAAACCGGGCATTTTCCAGCCGGCGCTTCGCGAACGGGCAGGGCGACAAGCGGGGCGGAGAGGGCCGATTTTCAACCGACGCATCTTGCTGGAGCTGTGGGCGATGCTGCTGCTGGCCGGCATCATCGGCTTCATGGGGCCGTTCGGCACCTATATGCGCGACGGTCTGCCGGGGCGGATCGGCCATTGGTGGCTGCTGCTGATGGGGGCCTATATTCTCGTCCGGCCGGCGATCTGGCTGCTGCGCCGGCTGGCGCAGCGGATCGACCTGTCGGTGTCGATCACCGTCTTTTCCGGCGTGTCGCTCTGCGTCGTGCCGCTGGCCTTCCTCTGGCGCAATGTCGGCCGCACCGCCTTTCGCGACCTGGACGGCTTTACCAGCCTGCTGCCCTTTTCCTTCCTCTGCGCGCTTGCCGTGCTGGTCGTCACCCACTGGGCCGAACAGACCGACCGGCGGTTGGCCCAGCGGGGCATCCTGCCGCCGCCCGCCGATGCCCCGCCTCCCGAAGACGCTGCAGCCACATCCCCGGCCGAACCCGCCCTGCGCCATCGCCTGTCGGCCGGCTTTGCCGGGCCGATCCTGGCGCTGCAGAGCGAGGATCATTATGTCCGCGTCCATGGCGCGGGCGGCAGCGAATTGCTGCTGATGCGGTTGCGCGACGCGATTGCGGAAATGGAGGGAGTGGCCGGCGCGCAGGTGCATCGCAGCTGGTGGATCGCCCATCGCGCCATCCTGCGCTGCGATCCGGCCGGGCGCAGCTGGCTCATCACCCTGGATGGCGGGCTCAGCGTCCCCGTCGCGCGCGATTCGGTCGCCCGGCTGCAACGGGCCGGCTTCCTGCCCGCGTCCTGACCGGCTCTGGCGGGCAAAAGAAAACCCCGCCGGAGCAAGCTCGACGACGGGGCCAGGTTCAGGTAGGTGTCACTCCAAAGGGGGGAAGAGTGACAGGACCAATCTAGGAAAGCGCGCGTCCCTTTCAACCATCGGCCGCATATTTTTGTTGGCGGCTGCGCCCATGCCATCGGCCCTATCGCACGGCTGAACCCGCTATTTCGGCCATTTCCGCTACGGTAACCGGCCATGTCGTGAATATGGCTGAATACGTATGCTGGAATCTGTGCAGAGGGACGGGCGCGGCGCTATTTGAACCAGACCGACACATGTCGGCAAGAAACGCTCAAGATGCGTCCTGGGGAGGATCACTGTCATGCATCAATTCCGTCATACCGTCCTGCGCGCTGCGCTGCTGGCAGGGGCTTCCTTCTCGCTCGCCGCGGTCGCCCATGCGCAGACCGACGCCGAAACCGCGACGCCCGCCGCACCCGCCGCCGGCGAATCCGAAGGCATCGTCGTCACCGGCATCCGCGCCTCGCTCGCCTCCGCCGCCAAGGTGAAGCGCGATTCCGTGCTGATCGTCGATTCCATCTCGGCCGAAGATGTCGGCAAGCTGCCCGACGTGTCGATCGCGGACTCGCTCGCCCGTCTGCCCGGCGTCACCGCCCAGCGCCTCGAAGGCCGCGACCAGCGCCTGTCGATCCGTGGCCTTGGCCCGGACTTCTCGACCACGCTGCTCAACGGCCGCGAACAGGTCACCGTCGGCGACAATCGCGGCGTCGAATATGACCAGTATCCCTCGGAATTCTTCCAGAACGTCAATGTCTACAAGAGCGCCGACGCCGCGCTGATCGCCGCCGGCATCTCCGGCACGGTCGACCTGCGCATGCTGCGTCCGCTCGACAAGAATGACCGCATCCTCGCCGTGTCGCTGCGCGGCCAGATGAACGGCATGGACAAGCTCAATCCCGATGGCGAACGCTATGGCTATCGCGCCTCGGCCACCTATGTCGATCAGTTTGCCGACGACACGCTGGGCCTGTCGCTGGGCTTCGCCGCCTCGCAGACCCCGTCGCAGAATGAGCGTTTCAACGCCTGGGGTTATCCCACCGATGCCGACGGCAATCTGATCATCGGCGGCGCCAAGCCCTATGTGCAGTCGAACCTGCTCAAGCGCTATGGCATGGTCGGCACGCTGGAATGGCAGCCGAGCGACAATTTCCACTCGACCTTCGACGTGCTCGCCTCGCATTTCGAGGAAGAACAGCGCCTGCGCGGCATCGAATTCCCGCTCGTCTGGGGCACGGACGTCGGCGTCAGCGACGTGACCGTCGAAAATGGCTTCGTCACCGGCGCCACCTTCTCCAACGTCTATGGCGTCCAGCGCAACGACTATAACAAGCGCAAGGCCGACACCATCTCGCTCGGCTGGAACAACGACATCCGCCTGAACGATCGGCTCAAGCTCAATGTCGATGCCAGCTGGTCGCGCGCCAAGCGCACCGACTTCCTGCTCGAAACCTATTCGGGCACCGGCTATCTGCGGTCGGGCGTGTCCGACACGGTGCGCGTCGAGCGCCAGTCGAACGGCCTGTTCAGCATCGTGCCGACGCTCGACTATACCGACACCAACGTCATCAGCCTGACCGACCCCAATGGCTGGGGCTATAACGGCACCACCGCTGTCGTGCAGGCGGGCTTCCTCAACCGGCCCAAGTTCATCGACGACATGAAGTCGTTCCGCGCCAACCTGGTCGGCGACATTTCGGGCAGCATCTTCAGCAACTGGGAAGTCGGCGGCAATTACAGCCGGCGCAAGAAGACCAGCGCCTATACCAGCTATTTCCTCTGCCCCACCGGCGGCACGGACTGCACCATCGCCAATGGCACACCCGGCTCGGCGCCGGTGCCGCAGGAGGCACTGCTCGGCAAGAATGTCTCGCTCGACTATCTGGGCGTGCCGGCGATGCTGACGCTCGATCCGCTCTATCTCTACAACAACACGCTCGACGCCGTGTTCGACAATCGTCCCTCGTCGCTGGTGCGCGACAATGTCGTGAAGGAAGATGTCTTCACCGGCTATGCCAAGATGACGCTGGACGGCGATCTGGGCGGCAAGCCGCTCAAGGGCGCGATCGGCGTGCAGGTGATCCACACCCGCCAGGCATCAACCGGCACCATCTCCAACTTCTCCAACGGCGTCGTCACGGTCGTCCCGGCCTCGGGCAAGGAGAGCTTCACCAATTTCCTGCCCAGCGCGCAGCTCTCGGTCGAGCTGGAGCCCGGCTTCTTCGTGAAGATGGGCGCGGCCCAGACCATGGTGCGTCCGCGCATGGACCAGGAACGCATCAACCAGGAATATAATTTCAACCTGGCCAATGTCGGCCTTGGCTCCGACCCGCAATATAGCCCGTTCAGCTCGAACGGCGGCAACATCGCGCTGCGTCCCTATCAGTCGACCAATATCGACCTGTCGATCGAGAAATATTTTCCGGGCGGTGGCTATGTCTCGCTCGCGGGCTATTTCAAGAATCTGACCGACTTCGTCGATCCCAACAACAATATCGCCTATGATTTCTCGGACGTGCTGGCCTCGCTGCCTGCCGACATCCGCAACCAGATCATCGCCGACGGCAGCTATATCGGTCTGCTGAAGGCTCCGGCCAACACCGGCAAGGGCACGATCATGGGTGCGGAAGGCACCGTCTCGCTGCCGTTCAAGGTGTTCAGCGAGACGTTGGACGGCTTCGGCATCTTCGCCAGCGGCTCCTACACCCACAGCGAAGTCAAATATGGCAGCAACCCGACCGATGTCGTCACCCTGCCGGGCCTGTCCAAATGGGTCGCCAGCGGCACGGCCTATTATGAAAAGAGCGGTTTCCAGGCGCGCGTCTCCTATCGCTATCGCTCCTCCTTCCTGGGCGAAGTGGCCGGCCTGTCGGCCGCGCCGACCTTCCGCACCGCCAAGGCAGAGGGCATTCTCGACGCGCAGATCGGCTATGAATTCCAGTCGGGGCCGCTCACCGGCCTGTCGATCCTGCTGCAGGGCAAGAACCTCACCGACCAGCCCTTCGTCACCTATCAGAATGGCGATAAGCGCCAGGTGATCGACTATCAGCGCTACGGCCGCGATTATTATCTGGGCCTGACCTACAAGTTCTGATCGGCCTTCGGCCGACCGGGCAAGTTCTGACCGGCCTTCGCGCCGGTCGGGCAAGTCCTGAAATTCCTCCCCGGATTGCCCGACTGCACGCGGGCAATCCCCCTCCCCGGACCGCCACCCCTTAGAGGGGAGGGCGGTCCGTTTTTCTTTGGGGGGGAAGGAGGGGGAGGCGCGTGTCGCTCCTCGCTCGTCATGCCAGTGAAGGCTGGCATCCCACTGCCTTGTTTGCGCCCAAGAAAAGAGAGATCCCAGCTTCCGCTGGGATGACGAATGTGGGCGGGGCTTGGGCAATCCTCTAGGGGCGATCGACATTCAGATGATGACGTGACGAAAATGGTGGTTTTCCGTGACCCGGAGCGCAGCGTACTCAAAGTACGTGAGCACCGGAAGCGCGGAGAACCGCCATTTGCAGGCCGTCAGGGCTGAATGTCGATTGTC